>JANMYC010000150.1:0-2011 GCA_031381715.1 Saprospiraceae bacterium | reverse complement strand
GCGGCTCAATTTGGTGGTAAATTGTTTCTTTTCGATACTGTCTGTGATACGTTCTTCAAGCACTCTCCCCTCGGCATCAGTTCGCTCTATGATTCTGTGCCATTTAACCTTATCGTTTTTGTAATCTTTGGTTTCCTGAACGTATCCAGCTGCGTTGTAGCGATATTCAGCGACTAATTTGCCGTTTTCGTACATTTTTTGAGCCAGACAAGAGGATTTAATACTACCATCTTTGGCACTAACCATATCCATTTTTCCAGTATGGAGCGCAGCCAAAGTTCTTGCATCGCTGACGTAAGCAACTTCCCGAGCATTGATAAATTCGGTACGTTCCGTATTGGTGTCTTGAGCTTGGCTGCTGAATGTCGCAAACAAGAAAGTTGCAATAAAAAAAAGATTTTTCATTTTAATAAATTGAAATATTATTGCCTACTCTGGACGGTTTTCGGCTTCCCCGTTTTTGTTTTTTTTTGATTAAAAAATAGAGAAAATACTGAGGGGTGTTTGATTTCAAGAAAAACCCTTAACTTTGTGATAATTAAAATTCAAAAAAATGGGTCAATTAACTTTAGAATATTCAAATCGAGAAGATTTAGGTAACGCTTAAAAAATAACTTGGATAATTTTGCAATTAAAATCGGTTTATCTTTACGCAAAAAGATTATAAAAATGATAGCAGTTACAGAGGACGAAATTCGATATTTAAAGCAGTTAGACGAACGTCAGCAACGGTTATATGTAGGACTAAGGGCTCAAATTTTGGGCAAAGGGGGTTGCGGTTTAGTGAGTAAAGCGTATGGCTATGATATAAAAACAGTCAGAAAAGGTAAAGCAGAGTTATCAGAACTACCACCAAGTCCGCAAAAACGGATTCGCAAAGTAGGTGGTGGAGCAAAAAAAAAGTAGCTATTCACAGTGAATGGCTCACGTCATTTGATGCCCTTGTAGAAATGTCAACGGCTGGTCTACCACAAGATAAATCAGTTAAATGGACATATTTAAAGCCCGACCAAATAAGTGAAAAATTAGTAGAACAGGGCTTAGAAGTAAGCCCCTATCAAGCGAAGCAGATGCTTAATTTCAGGAACTACAAGAAGCGTAGTTTATTGAAAATGAGCACATTAAAAGAAGTTGAAGGTAGAGATGATCAGTTCAAAAAGATAGCTTCTTATCGCGCTATTTTTGCTGAACAAGGTCTCCCTATAATAAGTATAGACACAAAGAAAAAGGAATTTATAGGCGATATGCGTCGAGAAGGAACGGCTTATGCCATAGGAGAACGTCATATTCCAGACCATAGTTTCCAGACCAAAGACACCGTACAAATTGTGCCACATGGTATTTATGATGTGAGTGATAACATGGGTTATGTAACATTAGGCATAAGTAAGGATACCTCTGAATTTATATGTGATAATTTGGAAGCTGCTTGGACTCAATTTTTGCAATACAAGTATGTTGATAAAGATACGATGTTATTACTTTGTGATGGTGGTGGTTCTAATGCTTCGGCTCATTATATTGTCAAACATGATTTATTGAAATTAGCTAAACGCCTAAATATCAATATATTAGTTGCTCATTATCCGCCATACTGTTCCAAATGGAATCCCATTGAACATCGCTTATTTTCGCAAATAACGCATACTTGGTCGGGGACACCGCTTTTTAATATCGAATTTGTCAAAGAACTTACTGATACAACCACGACCAAAACAGGACTCAAAGTGATTACTTCTATCAATGAAAAAAAATATTTAACAAAGAGAGAAGTGCCACAAGATTTTAAAGATAATCTTCAAAATTATATTCAATTTGATGATAAAAACCCCAAATTGAACTACCTTATCAGAGGTCGAATTTGACCAAGTTATTTTTTAAGCGTTACTATCCCATCTAAGTTTCACAGAATTATCACACGGCTGCAAGCTAATTAAAAGTCTTTGGTGCTTTAACCGCGAACCTCTGTCATTCATCAACGATTTGGGCAGTCGTCACCTTTGCTCATTTC
>JANMYC010000147.1:0-6793 GCA_031381715.1 Saprospiraceae bacterium | reverse complement strand
GAACTAATGACTCTCGAAATGGGCAAACCCATCAATGAAGCCATTGCTGAAATTGAAAAATCGGCTTTTTGTTGCTCTCATTTCGCCGAATCTGCTGAAAAAATGCTCGCCAGTGAAGACCTTTTTACCGAATCAAAAAACCTCATTACGCATGAGCCCATCGGCGCCATTTTAGCCGTTATGCCTTGGAATTATCCCTTTTGGCAAGTATTTCGTTTCGCATCGACAGCAATCATGGCAGGAAATGTGGTTTTATTAAAACACGCACCCAACGTCACGGGATGCGCTTTAGCGATTGAAGATGTTTTTAAAAAAGCTGGTTTTGGAGATGTTTTCCAGAGCATTTTAATTGAAATTAAAGATATTAAAAAGGTCGTTCAAGCAGATATTGTACAAGGTATCACACTTACAGGTAGCGAGCGAGCGGGCGCGAGTTTGGCAAGTTTAGCCGCTAAAAACATCAAAAAAAGTGTTTTAGAACTGGGTGGCAGCGATGCCCTACTGGTTTTAGAAGATGCAGATATTGAAAACGCCGCTACAACTGCAATCCAAAGCAGGATGTTGAATGCAGGTCAAAGTTGTATCTCCGCCAAACGCTTTTTTGTGCTTGAAAAACACCTTGAAATATTTCAAGAACACGCTCTGGACGCTATTAAAAAATTCAAAATCGGCAATCCCCTTGACCCCTCAGTACAAATGGGTCCCATGGCGCGCGTTGACCTCGCCGAAGCCCTCGAAAATCAACTGAATGATGCAGTATCTAAAGGTGCTGAGATAATTTATGGTGGTAAACGCGAAAACTGCTTTTTTGAGCCTACTTTACTGAGGGGGTGCACAACAAATATGTCCATCTTTAAAGAAGAGACATTTGGCCCATTAGGCTGCATTTTTACTGTTAAAAATGAAAAAGAGATGATAAAACTCGCCAATAAAAGTCGATACGGATTAGGCTGTTCCATTTGGAGTAACGATATTAAAAAGGCAGAAAAAGTGGCTCTTCAAATAGAAGCAGGAAATGTTTTTATCAACAAAATGGTAAAATCCGACCCTCGCCTACCCTTTGGAGGCATTAAAAAATCAGGTTTTGGACGTGAAATGGGCGAATGGGGCATCAAAGAATTTACGAATACGAAGGTTATTGCTTTTTAATAAAATAGCTATTTAAACTATAAATAGGCTCTGATTCATTTCATAGCCTATTTTTTATTTTAATTAAAAATGATGAGAAAATTTTAACTGAGTAAAATGATAAAATATTATTGTTTTAAGCGTATATAAATTTGTTTTTATTAAATAGCTTCTTTATTTTTGTAAGGTGAATTCAAGATGGATTCAGTAAGAAACATTGTAATTTTTAAACAACTCACAATCATAGAGTTATGAAGAAACAATCGGGACACCGTATGTACAACTTCCCCGATGCTGACCTATACGTGGCATGTATTCAATGCATCAAATTTGCTCACCGAGATATAGAACATTTCAAACAATATGGTTATAGTCCAGATAAAGTCACCGGCTTTGCCAATCAATGCGAGAAATTCAGAAATTTGCCCGACGATGATGAATTGGTCGGCGACCAAATGATTGTCACGGAGAAAAAATATGATGCGGCTGAGAAATTAAAACATGCCATCAGAAGCATTATGACGCGTGTGGAAATGAAATATGGCAACCGTTCAGGTCGTTATCGCAAATTTGGAACGGCTAAAATGGGTGATATGACAGACCCTCAGCTCCTTTTTTGCGGCCGCAGAGTAGCTCGTGTTTCAAGGGTGCAAGCCGATTTTCTGGAAGATGTGGGTGTAAAAGAGGCTCAAATTCAGCGGCTTTTGGAAGTTTGTACCGTTTTTGAAAATGCACTCAATATTCAGCAAGATAAAGTTGCTGACCGTGATATTGCCGTGGATATTCGCACTGAACAAGGCAATAAAATATACGAATTAATGATAGAAGTTTGTAATATCGGAAAAGATATTTGGGTGGATAAAGACGCCGTAAAATATGAGCAATACTGTGTATATGATAGTAATAATGACCAAAAAATAGCGCGCAAAGAACGGCTCAAAGGGCAAGCTGCTTCAAAATAGAATAAGCCATTTTGAGATTCAAAGTCTGCAATGTTTAATGAAATGTTGCAGATTTTTTTTAATTACTCCAATAATTTAGAATGAGTTTAAATAAAAACCGAAACGAATTGAAAAATCTGTAAAACATTCAAAATCAAACTATTAGAATAAAAAAAAATATCCCCCCCTCAGTAAAAAGTGATTTTTATTGGTTTTTGAAAAAATAATATGAAACAAAGTGTACTTTTAACGCTTATATGTTTTTGAAGAAAAACTTAATTCATACATTTGCCAATAATTTAAAAAATTGATATTTATGGAATACGTTGATAGTACCTATTTTCCCATTTTAATAATGATGATATTGGCAATTGGCTTTGTCGTTACTGTAATGGTTTTGACACACGTTATAGTGCCTATGTTCTCACCGAAAAACAAATCAAAAACCAAAGAGCAATCATTTGAATGTGGTATCGAAAGCCAAGGTAACGCCCGCACTCCTTCATCCGTTAAATACTTTTTAGTAGCCGTTTTATTTGTTTTATTTGATGTGGAAGTAATATTTATGTATCCTTGGGCTGTCAACTTTAAGAAGTTAGGATTGTTTGGTTTAATAGAGATGTTTACGTTTATTGGCGTATTTTTAATTGGCTTCTTTTACATAGTTAAAAAAGGCGCATTGAACTGGGACAAATAGTTATTGGTTATTGGTTATTGGTTATTGGTTATTGGTTATTGGTTATTGGTTATTTAGCGAAACGAAATCCTTAAAAAAGGGATTGGCTAAGGAGATAAATTATTGTACAACAATACTTAAATTGAATTGATTCTTAAAAAGAAATATAGATGGCAGAATTATTAAATCCGACAACTTCAATTGATATTCGCCCCGAAAACACACCTGTTGGTGTAGAAGGAGCGGGATTTTTTGCAACAAAATTAGATTTTGCGGTGGGTTTGGCTCGTAAAAACTCTTTGTGGCCTTTGCCTTTCGCAACCTCTTGTTGCGGAATCGAGTTTATGTCGACCATGTCTTCTACCTACGACCTTGCCCGATTTGGCATGGAACGTTTGAGTTTTTCACCTCGCCAAGCAGATTTACTGATTGTAGCAGGAACAATTTCAAAGAAATTGGGTCCCGTTTTACGACAAATATATGAGCAAATGGCAGAGCCTAAATGGGTTATTTCTATGGGTGCATGTGCTTCAAGTGGAGGTATTTTTGATAGTTACTCCGTTTTACAAGGCATTGACAGGATTATCCCCGTGGATGTATATGTGCCAGGTTGTCCGCCTCGTCCAGAGCAATTATTGGATGGCATTATGCAAATTCAAGAATTAACGCAGACGGAATCGGTGCGCAGAAGAGACTCCCCTCAGTATCAAGCCTTACTTTCAAGTTATGGACTCGATTAAAGTTTTCAAAATTGAAAATTAGTAATTGAAAAATCAAGCATCAAATAAATTATGCAATCGAATATAGTACATCCAGAATTAAAATTTAAAACTCCAGCCGTTGAAGAACTTGCTGCTAAGGTTGAGGCTAAGTTGAAGCAACGTTTTGGGGCTGACTTCCTATCTTCTAAAATTGATTATGATTTCCCCGTTTTTGTGGTAAAAAAGGAGGCAATAATTGATGTACTTGAATACTTATACTATGATTCGGAGTTGGAATTCACATTTCTAACGACCATGTGCGCTGCTCACCACCCGCACAATGAAGGTGCTGAATTCGAAATGATGTATCAATTGCATAATATGCCTGAAAATTGGCGCATCCGCATCAAAACTACTCTCCCTAAAGATGATTTAAAAATCAGAACGGCTACATCCCTATTCCGTACAGCGAACTGGATGGAGCGTCAAGAGTTTGATTTCTTCGGGGTAGAATTCGTTGGGCATCCTAATTTAAAACGCATTTTGAATATGGATGAAATGAATTATTTCCCAATGCGTAAGGAATATCCTGTTGAAGATGCGCAAAGAGAAGATAAGGATAATTCGTTTTTTGGACGTTAAAATTGTAGATTTAAGAGCTTAATTTTAATTAAACATATTTAAATGAGCCTACAACGTCAGGATAAACCTAAAACTTCAAGGTCTAAAAAGCAAGATTGGACTTTGGAGCAATATTTTGACCATGAATATAAGGTCGAAGGAAGGCATGAATTTCTAAATGGTGAAATTCGAGCAATGGCTTACACTTCAGTTGTTCATGGTGATTTATTAAGCAATCTATTTCTTTTGTTGGGCAGTTGCGTAAAATCTAAAGGATGCAAGATTTATAGTAGTGATAGAATGTTATATGTAAAAGAATGTAATAAAATCTTTTATCCAGACCTTCAAATAATATGTGAGGAGCATCAAACCTTTGATTATAAAGGGAAAATGCAAGCCACGCTTAACCCCTCAGTATTGATTGAAATCACATCACCTTCGACTGAATCTGAGGATAGAATTGATAAATGGGCTTGTTATAAAAGTATAAAATCATTGAATCAATATTTAATTGTTTCGCATCGAAAAAAATCCGTTGAGATTTTTAATAGATTAGATGAAGGTAATAAATGGTTGAATACAGAGATTACAAAAGATGAGGATTTTGTGGAAGTTGGAGCTTGTAAAATTCTTTTGAAGGATATTTATAATGATATAACCCTTTAAAACTCAAAACAAATAACTTTAACCCAAAATACTGAGGGGGTATATTCCCTTTCATTAAAACATTGAAATTCAATAAGTTATAAATATATGAGTGCAATTGCCAATATTCAGCAGGAAATAGAAGGAAAGGATTATCAAATACTCAATTTGGGACCTACCCACCCTGCCACGCACGGTATTTTTCAAAACGTTCTGAAAATGGATGGTGAAATTATCCTTGATGCCGAATCAACAGTTGGTTATATTCATCGGGCTTTTGAGAAAATTGCTGAACGTAAGCCATTGTATCAAATCACAACCCTGACCGACCGTTTGAATTATTGCTCATCACCCATCAATAATATGGGCTGGCACATGACTGTTGAAAAATTGATTGGTTGCGAAGTGCCAAAAAGAGCTGAATATCTTCGGGTAATTATCATGGAATTGGCTCGTATTGCCGACCATATCGTTTGCGATACTGTTATTGCCGTGGATACGGGTGCAATGACAGGCTTCCTTTACCTTTATCAATGGCGTGAATTCATTTACGAAATATATGAAGAAGTTTGTGGTGCTCGATTGACCACTAACATTGGACGAATTGGCGGTTTGGAACGTGATTTTACTAAAAAAGCGTGGGATAAACTCGATCATTTTTTAAAGGAATTCCCTAAAGGTTTGAAAGAATTTGATAAATTAGTGAGTCGTAATAGGATTTTTATGGATAGGGTTATCGGTACGGGATCCATTTCAGCAGAACGTGCTTTGAATTATGGTTTTACAGGTCCCAATCTCCGTGCAGCTGGCGTGGATTATGATGTACGGGTTATGAATCCATATTCATCCTATCAAGACTTTGAATTTGATATTCCTCTCGGCACAAGTGGCGACACTTTCGACCGTTATATGGTACGCATGGAAGAAATGCTGCAATCAGTTCGCATCATTGAGCAAGCTGTTAAAAATATGCCTGATGGACTTTTCCACGCAGATTTACCAGAGTTTTATCATCCACCAAAGGAAAAAGTATACTCCGAAATGGAAGCTTTAATCTATCATTTCAAAATAGTGATGGGTGAAGCGGAAATCCCTGCGGGTGAAGTCTATCATGCAGTGGAAGGTGGAAATGGTGAATTGGGTTATTTTTTAGTTTCGGATGGTGGCCGTTCTCCGCAGCGTTTACACTTCCGTCGCCCATGTTTTATCTATTATCAAGCTTATACTGAGATGATAAAAGGAGGAATGCTATCGGATGCTATCTTAGTTTTATCGAGTATGAATGTTATTGCAGGAGAATTAGATGCTTAGTGAAACTGTGATTTTTTAACTGTAAACTGTTAAAAACTGGATATTTAAGCACTCAATACTGAGGGGTATTTCTTTTTAAAATTTAAAACCGATTATAAATTTCAATAAATAAATACGCATTTTATGAATTTTTTTAACCCTTGGCATCACACACCGATTGGTGAAAATTCTCCCGAAATTGTTATTGGAATTATTGAAATTCCCAAAGCAACTCGGGCAAAATATGAATTAAACAAGGAAACGGGTCGTTTGAGGTTGGATAGAGTGATTTATTCTTCAATGTATTATCCAGCCAATTATGGTTTTATTCCCCAAACGTACTGCGACGACCATGACCCATTGGATATATTGGTTCTTTCTCAAATTGATATTCGCTCTTTGTGTGAGGTAAATGCCAAAGTCATTGGTGTGATGCGGATGATTGACCAAGGCGAGGCGGATGATAAAATTATTGCGGTAGCGGCTGATGATATTAGTGTTTCACACATCAATGATATTTCAGAATTGCCCGAGCATTTGTTGAGAGAATTACGTAATTTCTTTGAAGATTATAAAAAATTAGAGAATAAATCAGTGGTAGTTGAGGACTTTTTAGATAAAGAATTAGCCATTGAAATAGTAAAAAAAGGTTATGAAGATTATAAAGTGTACGCCCGTGAAAATGGTATAGTGCCGCTTCAATAAAAGTGAAATAACATATTGACAATCAATATTTTAGAAAATATGACTGACGTTAAAAAAGAATTACAATTTTCACCTGAAACCCTCAA
>JANMYC010000111.1:0-2035 GCA_031381715.1 Saprospiraceae bacterium | reverse complement strand
AATCACCCTCTTCTTTTTGGAAAATAGAGAACCTCGATGGATTGATTTTCCTCAGATGTGCTTTACTCTCGGGCAGATGGAATTATATTTTGAATACCATTTCTACTTTTTGAAAAGGGGGACAAATCGCTATTGCACCCTAGCTACCAGTATTTATACAATCAAATAATTAAAGCTTCCCGTTCAAAAATGCCCAATAATACCTCAAAATGGGCGCTTGTTGCGGCGTTTGATGGTAAAAACAGCCGTGAAGATGATACCTTGAAAAAGATTGTGGAAGCACATAATTTTCAAACCTATGAGCGACACCGGGCTTTGTACTTTTTCAATGAATTGGATGAAAAAGGCATTGATTTCTATGCCGATGATGATTTGTTGCGGGGTTATGTGATGGTGGCTCGTTACTTAGGCTGCCGAGTGCGTGAGGTCAACGATTGGAAACCTAAGTCGTACAATCGTTACCGCATCTTTTCAGAGTTGGTGCGCCACCTTTTTGCTCATTTTACAATTCCATCGTTCATGGATTCGGCATTTTTTGATATGAATCCATTGTATGCGCGATGGTTCATCCATTTGGCACAAGGCGGAAGCGTGCGAAAATTGCCTAATTCTCCCGTCAAATTGACGGCAAAAATGGCACATCAATTCGTTCATACACCCCCTCAGTATTCCGTGACGGAAGCTTTGCGGTATGCTCAAGTCATCAATATGGGTGGTAATGAGCGTTTGGTACGCACTATTTTAGGCACTCGTTTGGGTCAATATTTTGAAAATGATGATTTTTGGGAAACCGTAATTCGTTTTTTTATTCAAAATCCGATGTTGGAGCACAGCCATATTCAGCCGATTGTGGACTATATCCAGCACGTGAAATTTGAGCGGCGCGCTGTATGGGATCCACATAATTACAACGAATTGATTGAATTAGAGCCTGCTTTGCCACATTTTACGATGAAAGGGCGTACCGTGGCTTCTGTTTTAGCGGCTGTTGATGCTTGGCACCGTGCTATGTACATGACCAATGGTTCAAAAACGAAAAAAGAACCTCTTTTTTGGAAACCAGTCGGCATCAAAAATTTCAGATACCGAGAAGGGGCGAACGATGATAACCATAAAATGTATCAAATCGAGCAGTTGGTTACATCGCCTGCCTTGCTCCATGAAGGGCGCATGATGCACCACTGCGTTTATACGTACACGCACGCTTGCGTATTGGGTCGCACGTCTATTTGGTCCATGACTTTGCAAGATGGGAATGATTCAAAAGCCCATCTTTTAACCATTGAAGTGAGTATGCAAAGCAACACAATTATTCAAATACGGGGTAAATACAATAGATTACCCACTGAAATGGAGTTAAAAGTGATAGATAGATGGGCAACTCAAGAGCGGTTGTCTATTTCACGATGGGTGATGTAAAACGAGACCCCTCAGTAATTGGGCATTGCTGAGGGGTTATTTTGTTTAAAAAACCGAATGAAGATTAAATTTCTTGAATAGATTTATATTCTATCATTTTTTTTGTAAACCTTTGTTTTAAGATTTTTAAAATATGGAGCAAAATAAAAGAATAATTGTATTTGAAAATAAATCCATCCGCAGGGCGTGGCACGATGAGCAATGGTATTTTTCAATCATTGATGTGATAGAGGTTTTGACGGATAGTGTTTCGCCATCGCATTATTGGTCAATGCTTAAAAAAAGGGAAAATGAACTTGTAACGATTTGTTACAAGTTGAAAATGGTGGCTCAAGATGGTAAAAATCGCTTGACAGATTGCGCCAATACTGAGGGGGTATTGCGCATCATCATGGCTATTCCGTCCGCTAAAGCTGAGCCATTTAAACTATGGTTGGCGCAAACGGGCAAGGAGCGTTTGGAGGAAATTGATAATCCTGAATTGGGTTTTGAACGCTTAAAAGAGATTTATAGAGTCAAAGGTTATCCCGAAGATTGGATTGTCAATTTCCTCCAAACGATCCTTACCCGTTTGCGCCAACCACAAATTAAACGGCTCAGCTTAAGCGGACGGAAT
>JANMYC010000110.1:0-4448 GCA_031381715.1 Saprospiraceae bacterium | reverse complement strand
AATCACCCTCTTCTTTTTGGAAAATAGAGAACCTCGATGGATTGATTTTCCTCAGATGTGCTTTACTCTCGGGCAGATGGAATTATATTTTGAATACCATTTCTACTTTTTGAAAAGGGGGACAAATCGCTATTGCACCCTTTTACTCAATATTTTTAGCTGAGTCACTCTGTAATTTATAACGCAGCTCGTCCAATAATTTTTTATTCCAATCAAGAGGGGAGAAGAACGGTTCTCCGAACTCCCGATGACAGTCAATACCCTCATCGAAAAAACAATAGAATTTACGACCGTTCATTTGAAAATTCACTAACCAACTCTCTTTTGTAAATTGGATATTATTAGCTCCTGCATCAATCAAAGTTAGGGCAAGTTCGGTTCTAAATTTGTCATATTCACTCTCCATTTTAACCTTCATAAGTTTTACAAATATAATCGAATAAAAGCTCTGTTAAACCATCTAACTTAATATCAAAACCGAGAACTTTATAGCATACAAAGTAAATTTATATAGAACGAATTAGCAATTATTACGGTAATAAAATTTGATTAGTGTGTGGTATTCAATATTTGACCTATTGGACTTGAGTGAATATACCAACCTATTTCAAAGAAATTACAAAATTAAAATGTGTGAATCATGACTAGGGTAAACAGAAACAAAGATGCTAATTTCCCATAATAATCTCGTCATCACACCCATTATTTCTCTACCTTTGAGCGAAGCCGAATATTTTCGGAAATGGTGACGAAAATTCGTTGTTTTTGCTCTCTTTCGTTCCTTTTAATCAAAAAAAGCTAATTTAGCTAATTTTAAAAATTTATTTCAACGTCATTCCAATTATCTGCAAGGTTTTTACTGAAAATGTTAAACCCTTTTTCATTAGACCCTAATTACAGCTTATTTTACCTTAATGGTTTAGGACATCAATACAACACTAAATGTACTGCCTACACCCAATTCGCTTTCCACTGTAATATATCCGCCTTGAGCTTCAATGAATTCTTTGCTAATGGCGAGCCCCAAACCTGTGCCTTCTTTTTTAGTGCCTGGTACCCGGAAGTAGCGGTCAAAAATTTTGTCTTTATACTGAGGGGGTATGCCCTGTCCGTGGTCTTTTACCGTAAAAATGATTTTTTCATCTTTACTTGAAATACCTAATTCGATGGTTGAATTATCATACGAATAGCGAATGGCGTTTGAAATCAAATTGGTCAAAACCCACACTGTTTTGTCGCTATCGACTTGTATTGGGGGCAAAATATCAGGTATTTTGACATTTAACTTGATTTGTTTTTGTTCGGCTTGGGTTTTGGTGGCGCTTACAGCGTATTGTAAAATCTCTTTTGGGTCAGCCGAGATGACGGATAATTGGATATTGCCGCTTTCAACTTGCGTCATATTGAGCAATTCGCTGGTGATTTTTAAAAGGCGATTGGTATCATCTTTTATGCTTTCAATGAGGTTGTGTTGCTCGTCATTAAGTGAACCGATTTTATCGTTTTCAAGCAATTGAAGGCTCATTTTAATAGATGAAATGGGGGTTTTAAATTCATGTGAAACGGTAGCAATAAAGTTAGTTTTAGCAAAATCCAACTCTTTATAGGCAGTAATATTTCTTAAAATGATGACGTGGCCAATCAAATTGTGCGTTTTTTCACCCGTCGGGACGATTGAAATATGCACCGTTTCTTTTTCAAAATAACTCTCTTTTTCATCGGCATATACTTTCATAGGTTGCGATTTTTCACTCGTTTGACCATTTTCAGAAACCACTAAATCCCTAATTAAAAGCCGAATTAAATCATTGTGTACCGCCACATCTTGTGCCGAACGACCAATCAAATCCGACCGTTTTAAGCCCATAATTTTAATAGATTCTTCATTTGCGAAGATGATTTTCATGTTTTCATCCAAGCCAATAACGGGGTCGTGCATGTTGTCAATCAGCGTTTCAATGCGTTTTTTCTCTATCATTATGCTTGAAAGATTGCTATTGTTGTATTCTTCAAGCTTTTTAGCCATTGTGTTAAATGAGTTTGCGAGGTCGCCAAATTCATCGTGACTTGCAAAATTGACCCTTTCAGAATACTTTTTATCGGCAATTCGTTGTATACTTTCAGTTAATTCTTTTATCGGATTTGCAATGTAAGAAGGCAGATTAATGAGTAGCGTAAAAGCAATCATAAAACAAAAAGTGCCCGTAAAAGCTATCCAAAAATAAGCCGTGTATGCTGTTTGCTTCGCTAATTTACTTTTCCTTTGAATGGCTTGCATATTCATATCCATGATTTTAAAAATCTGATTTCGTATGGATACAGCTATAATTTTATCATTTTTATCTATTTTATATTGCTCAAAATGTTTTCTTAATTCAGTTGTGGCTTCTTTCTCACCAACTTCAGTATTGTTATTTTCTTGTTTTTGGAGGTTGATTTCAAAAGTATTGATGGCTTCATTGTCATCATTTTCTAAACCAGAAAGCATATTGCGAGCGTACTCCAAAGTATTGTAATTGGAGACTAAAATATTTTCAGTATCTGATTTCAAAGCATTAATGTATGTCGTTCCCATGATACTGAGTAAAATAATGAGCAGGAACAACAGCCCAACGCCCAATGTGAGTTTTGTTTTAATTTTCATTTATGTTTCATTTAGATTTCATTTATGATAAAATTACGAGGTCAATATCATTTGAAGACAATTTATTTAAAAGTTCGTTGAAAATATTTGTGGCTAAAATTATTTTTATCAAACTTAAATGCGGCTTGCCAATGCAAATGGTGGTGATTTTTCGTTCATCCGCTTGCTCAATGATGGCTTTTGAAATACTGGAGCTTTCAATTTTGATGATTTCTGCGCCTAATTCAGTCGCTAATTTGAAATTATTGATTAAATGCCGTTGTTTATCCAAAGCGATTTTATCCGCATTTTCAGCGGGCGTTTGTACGTATAAAACATACCATTTGCTGTTGTAATAATTAGCTAATCGAGCCGTTTTACGAATCACATTTTTAGCCGTTTTATCATTACTACTGATGCAAGCGAGGAATTTTTCATGCCGAAAATTCCTATTTTTAGTAATTTCAGTCTCCACCTTGCGCTCCACTTGTGAAGCCACTTCTTTCAAAGCTAATTCTCTTAATTGTAAAATATGTTCACCTTTAAAGAAATTATTGAGCGCAGCGTCAATTTTATCGGCTTTATAAATTTTGCCTTCTTTCAAGCGGGATATCAATTCGTCCGCTGTCAAGTCAATATTGACGACTTCATCGGCTTGCCCCAAAATGCTATCAGGAATGCGTTCTTTTACTTCAATACCCGTAATTTCCTTTATATCTTCATTCAAACTCTCGATGTGCTGAATATTGACGGCTGAAATGACATTGATTCCAGCATCCAAAATTTCAATAACATCTTGCCAACGTTTTTCGTTTTTACTGCCTTCGATATTGGTGTGCGCCAATTCATCAACGATAACCACTTCAGGGCGTAGGTTGATGATGGCTTGCACGTCCATCTCTTCTAATTCTTTTCCTTTGTAAAACAGCTTCCGACGGGGCACAACGGGTAATCCTTCAAGTACCCCCTCAGTACCAAGCCGTCCATGGGTCTCCACATAGCCGATTTTAACATCGATTCCATTACGTAAAAGCGTGTGGGCTTCCTTTAACATACGATAAGTTTTGCCCACACCCGCACTCATGCCGATATAAATTTTGAATTTACCACGTCTCGATTTTTTAATCAAATCGAGGAAATGTTGCACATTTTTATCTTTCTCAGTCATTAAAAAGAGGCGGTTAAAGAAGTTGTTAGATAGACATTTTGATGTCGTAAAGTGTTATCAGATTCAAAAATAGTATCTTTACTATTGAGCAATCGAGCTTCTATACGCCATAAAATATTGTTCTGAATGAGATAATCAACATTTAAAGAGTAGCCAAAAGTTTTAAAACCGTTTTTAGTGCCTGTTGAAATAATGACTTGGTTTTTATCCGCATAATATTCGCCTCGAAGCGACCAACTGATTTTTTCAGAAGGCATAAATTTAGCGATTATAACAGGCGAATACCACGTGTTATAGTCACTTCTCCCTTTCGATTTTTGTTGTGCACCCATGTCAAAGCCGATAATAATACCGAGTTTTTCTTGCACTTGAAATTGCCCATAAAAATTATGAAACAAACGCATTAAACGGTTACTATCGGGCGTGTCACTGCCTATAAACGAACTGCTATTTAAGGTGATTTTATCAGTAGGCTTGAAGGTAATTTGATGCCCGAAAGCAGGTGTATTATTGCCATCGACACGCTGTATCCGCTGCCAACCATTGAGTATCAGGCCACTTAAAAACCATTTTCCGTTATCGGTTGCGTAGGATATTTTAACACCACTTTCATAATAGGGAGAATTTTCGGCTAAAATACTGCGTGTTAAATTCCAG
>JANMYC010000060.1:0-10714 GCA_031381715.1 Saprospiraceae bacterium | reverse complement strand
ACATTTATAGTCGAGCGAGCGAAGACAGCGCGCCATTTTATAAAAGCCACTCAACCGCCCTACCCCCTCAGTAATGTCACAGTTTTTGAAATAGATAATGACTCGCAATCCATTGATTATCAAGATATTAAACCTATTCTGGAATCTGGTAAAAGCATCGGAATTTTATCCGAAGCGGGTTGCCCTGGCGTGGCTGACCCGGGTGCTGTGGTAGTAGCATGGGCACATAATCAAGGCTACGAGGTGGTGCCATTGGTAGGCCCTTCATCTATTTTAATGGCGTTGATGGCATCGGGCATGAATGGGCAATCATTTATTTTTCATGGTTATATTTCAGCAAAAAGAGAGGAATTGAGTAAAGATTTAAAGCGTTTGGAGGAACTCGCTCGCAAAAACAACCAACAAACTCAGATTTTTATTGAAACGCCCTATCGTAACAAGCAATTGATTGAAACGGCTTTAACGGCACTCTCACCTTCGACCAAATTTTGTATTGCCGCCGATATCAGCCTAACCCCTCAGTATATTGTCACTAAAACGATAGCGGAGTGGAAGAAAACAAATATCCCAGATTTACATAAAAAAGCAGCAATTTTTCTAATTGGTTGATTGTTAGTCAGTTACGGCACATAATTTGTTTATATGCCAATAACTAAGATATTTTAATGATATTTTAGAAAAAAACTATCACTTTTACTCAACCGAAAAGCGACTGTTCTCGATAGAGACAGCCGCTTTTTTTTTATTTTGTGATATATTTGTGAAGCTAAAGCTGCACTTTTGTATCATTGAAATAAAACGGTAAAATCATATATATCATGGAAAAAATACTCATAGTCGAGGACGATAATAATATTGCCGAATTAGTAGCCATCAACCTCCGAGATGCAGGTTGTGAAGTTGTCATTGAAAATGACGGCTTAGCAGGTCACGACCGAGCTATGCGCGACACCTTTAATCTCCTCATTTTAGATATTAATTTGCCTAAAATGACGGGGTTGGATATATGTAAAAATGTCCGCAAACACCGCCGCTACGTGCCTATTATGATGATGACGGCGAAAGGTGATGAAAATGACATCGTGTTGGGTTTGGAGGTTGGAGCCGACGATTATATCACTAAACCATTCAGTGTCAAAGAGTTAGTCGCAAGGGTAAAAGCAGTTTTGCGCCGCACTCAAGCCGCTAACAGTGATTTACAAAAGAGTGGAAAGGTCTTGAATTTTCCTGATTTGACCATTGATACCGAAAATCGCACGGTGATACTGAGGGGTGAGCGCGTGGATTTGACCCCCAAAGAATATGATTTACTCTACACCTTAGCTAAAAAACCTGGGCGCAGTTACTCCCGCCAACAACTTTTAGATACGGTTTGGGGTTACGAATTTGAGGGATTGGAACACACCGTCAATTCGCATATCAACCGCCTCCGCATCAAAGTCGAAAAAGATATTCAAAACCCGACTTTTATCCTCACGACATGGGGCGTCGGCTATCGTTTTAATGATGACATTTGAGTTTTTTAATTAAAAAAGGCGTAATTGCTTAGCTGCGCGGTCGCTTACGCTCCATTTAGCCACTGATTTTACAGATATTGACTGATTTACACTGATTTTTTAAAAAATACGTATAAATCAGTGTAAAATCAGTCGCTTTCAGTGTAATCATAGGCTAAACGCAGCGTAAGCGACTATCTGACTAAGTAATTAAAAAAAAGCATTTAAAAAAACCTACTTTTTAATAATTTGCAGCCGTTATGAAAAATATTGACTACGAAGAGCTGCAAGATTGGATAAAACAGGGGAAAAAATTCCAATTGATAGACGTTCGAGAAGAAGACGAACACGCTCATTTCAATATTGGTGGTACGCTGATACCCCTCAGTATTTTTATTAAAACACCGAATTTAGACACTACTTCGCCCCTTGTTATTTATTGCAAACGGGGCATCCGTTCTCAATTAGCCATCCAAAGGCTCACTTCGCGCTTTCCCGAAGCTGATTTTTATAATCTAAAAAATGGTATTTTTCATTTGTTAAAAGTTTTATAAAATACTGATTTTCAGCAATTTAACAAAACGTTAATCCGTTTTTTCAATATAAAATTTTATTAAAAAGGTGGATTAATAGAAAAAAAATATATTTTTAGGCAAAATTAAAAGATGTTGCACCTACTTTATAAGTGTGAGCAACAACATCTTTTTTGAAAGAATCATAATTATCATCTAACCAACCAAATTTCTGAAATGGCAGATTCAACAGCAACGAACGCTCCGAAATCCTACAAAATGCCCGCTGCAATTCCCTATATTGTGGGCAATGAAGCAGCAGAACGATTTAATTATTATGGTCTGAGAGCCATCTTGACCACTTTCATGATTGCTCAATTTTATAACCCCACGGGCAGCACCGACCCTGCCGTAGTTCAAAGAGCAGAAGCCACTGCCAATGCTGCCACGCACGATTTTGTGGCAATGAGTTACCTTCTTCCTTTATTCGGGGGCATGGTGGCTGACTGGTTTTGGGGAAAATACAAGACAATTTTGTATCTGTCAATTGTTTATGCGATTGGAAACTTGACTTTGGCGGCATCCGTCAATAATGAGGCTATTTTTACCACGGCTTTAATGCTCATTGCATTGGGTGCAGGTGGTATCAAGCCGTGCGTATCAGCGAACGTTGGCGACCAATTTGACGACTCTAATTCGCATCTTTTGCCGAAAGCGTTTGATGCTTTTTATGCTTCAATCAACGCTGGCTCGGTCATTTCCATTCTCTTGATTCCTTATTTAAAGGCGCATTACCCACCTTCAGTGGCTTTTGGCGTACCAGCTATTGCGATGATAGTGGCAACTCTATTTTTCTACGCGGGTCGCAATAAATATGTAAGAGTTCAACCCAAAGGAGATAGCAACAAGTTAGTAATATTAGTGAGTTCATTTGTTTCATTGCTCATTAGTTATATCTATTTCGATAAATATTTGCACATGGGCACAGGACCCATTTTAGGAGGATTTGCGATTTTATCAATATTATGTGCTTTTATATTTAAAAAACAGTGGTTTGCGAAGCCCGGAAACTTTGTGGGTATCAATTTATTCGCCCTTACAAATGGCGGATTCGATGCAGCCGCAAAAGAGTATAGTACTGAAGTCATTGAAGGTATTCGGTCAGTTTGGAGGGTTTTATCAGTTTTTGCATTCGTTCCCGTATTCTGGGCATTATGGGATCAGAGCCAATCAGAATGGGTCATCCAAGCCAGCAAATGTAATCTTGATTTCATAGGCATAAAATGGCAAGCGGAGCAGATTTCATTCGTGAATGCTGCATTTATTTTAATGTTTATTCCTATTTTCTCATTTGGTGTTTACCCTGCTTTGGAAAAAGTAGGCATTAAAGTAACGCCTTTGCGTAAAATAGGCGCAGGATTCGTCCTCACTGCCTTATCGTTTGTTATTATCGCTATCATCCAAACATGGATAGATGGTGGTGCTACGCCAAGCATCGGCTGGCAGATATTGGCATTTGTGGTTTTGACTGCTGGAGAAGTACTCATATCTATCACTTGCTTAGAGTATGCGTACACGCAATCACCACCGTCCATGAAATCTACTATTATGGCGTGTTACTTGGTTTCGGTTACTTTAGGCAACGTTTTGGTGTCTGTTATTCAAAACAACATCAAAGCAGGTGGCTTCTTTGCGCAATTCGAGGGGGCTAAATTCTTTTGGCTTTTCACGGGTATCTGTGCAGCTACGGCAGTGCTATTCATGATAATATCGCCTCGCATCAAAGAGAAAAGCTACATCGGTGTCAATAAAATTAGTTAATTTTTACCTTTTATACTGAGGGGGTAGTCTATACCGCCTAAAAATACGAGGGGGAACGTTTTAAGAAAAAAACTTAAAATATTCCCTCTTTTTATTTCTAATTATCAGATAAAAACTAATTTTGAGCTTGTAAAACTTTGAATCGTCCATTTTAAAAAATAAAATCAAATATGAAATTTCCGAGTGAATTAAAATACACCAAAGAGCACGAGTGGATTCGTGTTGAAGGTGACGTGGCTTATGTAGGCATCACTGATTTTGCCCAAGGCGAATTAGGCGATATCGTTTATGTAGAAGTTGAAACCATAGGCGATGTAGTGAAAGCTGGCGATATATTTGGTACCATTGAGGCAGTAAAAACCACTTCTGATTTGTACATGCCCATTGATGCGGAGGTTTTGGAAGTCAATTCTAAAATCACATCGAACGGTGATGACGATCCAGCACTTGTCAACTCCGACCCTTACGGCGATGGTTGGATTGTAAAAGTAAAAATTAAAGACATTGAAACTTTGGCAGGCTTGATGGATGCCGCTGAATACGAAGAATTAGTGGCATAAATAATTGATTTTAAACATATTATACATGTTAAAAATAAAGAAATTCGCCCCTGCCATTGGTTGGGGCATTTTCATTTTTATCCTTTCTACCTTACCGGGTAAAGATTTTCCCGAAATACCCGATATTTTAGGATTGCTTTCAATAGATAAAATGGTGCATATGCTCTTTTACGGCATCCTAACTTGGCTGATACTGAGGGGGTGGCATAAAAGCCAAACAATACCCATTACATATCAAAAAGTATTGAGAATGGGATTTATTGTTGCTTGCTGTGCAGCGGGAATGGGTTGGTTTATAGAATGGTTTCAAGAAAATTTTTGCGAAGACCGCCTTTTTGAACTTTTAGATGGCGTAGCCAACACAATTGGCGCAGTTATTTCATGGATAAGTTATTCACTTTTAAGTTATTACAAATTAAAAAAAGACTAAAGTAAAAATTAAAAAATGCCAAAGTGATTCCGATTTTCGGAAGTTACTCTGGCATTTTTTAATTGTCTATATATCATATTTCAGCAACTTTTATTCAAAAAAGGCGTTATTTTTGAAGTCTGTTTAGTTAGTTTTAATTGTCTATTTCGATATAAGTAGGATGACTTAAGTAACCGACAATTCTCAAATTCGCCCCCATACCCCCAAAGGGGGATTACCCCTTAAAAAGGTGAAAATATGCCTTTTTTACAATTCAATCCCCCTTTGGGGGTATGGGGGCAAACTTGAGAATTGTCGATTACTCAAAATTACTTACTTACATCATGCAAATACTGACAACTGACCACTTTCATACTGACAACTAAAAATATAAATACCGATAAATGAAAAAATTCATTTTTGCACTATTTTTCGCTTTACCTTTTTATGTGGTGGCACAGCAGCAAGACCCCCGCTTGGCGGATTATTATTTCCAAAATGGGGAACTTGAGAAAGCGGCAACTATTTATGAAAAGCTTTATCAACAAAATACGGGTGATTATTATTTCGAGCGGTATATTTCATGCCTTATGGATTTGGGCAGATTTGAAGAATGCGAAAAGGTACTCCAGAAGCAACTAAAAAAAGAGCCCCAAAAAGTAACGCTGTATGTGCAATTTGGCAAGCTCTATGATAAGCAAGGCAATGAGCCTAAAGCCTCCGAGCAATTCAAAAAAGCGATTGATAAGCTGCCATCTGACCGTTTTATTATTGATAATTTGGCAATGAGTTTCAATAGTATGACCCGTTATGACCTTGCATTGCAGGCTTATGAGAAAGGTGGTCAGTTGATGAAAAATAAAAATATGTTCGCGTTCAATCTCGCTGACCTTTATCGCCGTAAGGATGAAGTGGGTAAAATGATTGAATCGTACCTCAATGCACTTCAAGATAATCCTGCTTACCTCCCCTCAGTAGAAGCCATGCTTTTGAGGTACGCAACGGCTGATAGCGAACGCCAAGAGTTACAGACGCAACTTTACGCGCGCATACAAGATGACTCTAAAGCGACCATTTATCCCGAATTACTATCGTGGTTGTTTTTGCAGAAAAAAGACTATAAAAATGCTTTCCGTCAGCTAAAATCGGTGGATAGGTTGAATGATGAGGATGGGAATCGTGTATTCAATCTTGCTTTGATTGCTGAAAATGATAAAGATTACGATGCGGCTATTGAAGGTTATAATTATGTTATCACTGAAAAAGGCAAGGGAAATCCGTTTTTCATAGAAGCCAAACGCAATATGCTGGCTTGCAAAAGAAAGAAATTGACTGAGGGGTATGCCTTTTCAATGGACGAATTGCGGTTAGTAGAAAAAGAATATGAATCTTTTTTGGATGAAATGGGGCGCAATAATCGCACAGCTAATATCATCGTGGAATTAGCCGACCTTGAAGCATTTTATTTAAAAGACCTTGAAAAAGCAACTAAATTATTAGAGAATTTGATTGGTATGCCCATGATTGATAATAAAGTGCTTTCTCAAGCCAAGCTCAGTTTAGGCGACTTTAACCTCATAAAAGGCGAGCGTTGGGAAGCAACTTTATTATATTCACAAGTGGATAAGGCTTACAAAGATGATGCTTTGGGACACGAAGCCCGTT
Organism: Saprospiraceae bacterium; assembly: GCA_031381715.1. Taxonomy (GTDB): domain Bacteria; phylum Bacteroidota; class Bacteroidia; order Chitinophagales; family Saprospiraceae; genus JAAFJT01. The sequence goes on along the minus strand of JANMYC010000060.1, from coordinate 4,251 downwards.
TTAAAAATGCCAAATTATCTTATTATTTCGGGGATTTTGATTGGGCAAAAGCGCAATTCAACGTTTTGAAATCTTCAACGTCCAAACTCATTGCGAACGATGCGATTGATATGGATGTTTTTATCATGGAAGTCACTGGTGTGGATACTTCAACTGAAGCCTTAGCCGTGTATGCACAAGCGGAGTTGATGATTTTTCAAAACCGTTTTGATGATGCTTTTGCTAAATTGGATTCCGTGCGTAGGCTCTATCCGGGAACCGAATTGGAGGATGATGTATATTATCTGAAAGCGCAGATTTATAAAAAAATGCGCCAATATGATAAAGCCATTGAAGCTTATGAAAAAATATTGGCCAATTACAGCGACGGCATCAGAGCGGATAATGCTTTATTTGAAATGGCTGGATTATACGATGGTCCCTTAAAAAATAAGGATAAAGCCAAGGAACTCTATGAAAAGTTATTCACTGATTTTTCAAGCAGCACGCTTGCAGTAGAAGCCCGTAAAAGGTTCAGAATACTGAGGGGGGATAAACTTATTGGTGAAGAACCGCAGCAGTAATTCTCTTTCAATAAAAATTAAAAGCTCAGTAGGATGTCAAAATCTTACTGAGCTTTTTTTATGCTTAGGCACGAACTGAGCAAATGTTAAGATTTTGATTCATTTATTAAAACGATGATATTCAAGGCTTTACGGAATAGTTTTTGTTTTAATAAAAATGAGTTCAGTAAATCATACAACTCTACTTTTTCAATAGGCAATTTTTAACCCGTTGCCCGTTGCCATCTCAAAGCCGAACAGCGTAAACTCTTGGATAAGCAGAATTGTCACCACAATTCGAGCTAAGTATTTTGATTTTTGAATACTTTATTCTAACAAATCTGTCTATTCTCCCGTTCAATATCTACAAAAACTATTAAAAACGTTCTTTTTTTGAATTTCAAATGTTAATGTTCAGAATGGAAGAACCCCTTTTCAAGCATTTATTCAAAATTACATTAAATTTGCATACGAAATTATACAAACCACCCGATATGAGACTAGGACTAACGAACATACTGACATTTATTTTAATTCTTACCGTTTCTAAAAGCCTCAACGCACAGCAACGCTATGTTGTTGAAAAATTGCACGATAAGATTAATACTCAAGAATTTGATGAAATATCACCTGTCATCAGCATTGACGGGCAGACTCTGTTTTTTACACGGGCAGGTAGCTATGATTTCAATAAAACTTTGTGGATAGATGGCGTGGATGTGTCGGAAAAAATGAGTTATCAAGATTTGGCTTTTAACTTAAAAGGTATCTATTCTGAAATAGCTGGTTATCCCATCAAAGACGCTTTTCGCTCGGATTTTAATCAAGATATTTGGTACGCTGAAACCGTGGAAAAGCATTTGGATCACATGGTACATCCGCCTTCACCTTTAAATAATGCCTTGCCAAATAGTATTTGTTCTATCACCAATGAATCGGATGCTTATGTAGTAGTCAATCAGTTTTCAAAGGAAGGGGGCATGAATAAAGGGTTTTCGATTGTAAAACAGAATCCAGATGGCACGTGGACTGACCCACAGCCGATGCAAATAGATGGTTATGATGTAATCAGTTCGGCGATTAGTTTAACAATGAGTAGCGATGGAAAAGTTCTAATCATGTCGCTTCCAAGAAAAGATAGTTATGGTAATAATGACTTGTATCTTTCAATGAAAATTGGCGATAATCACTGGTCAGCACCTAAAAATATGGGTGCCAAAATCAATACAGCATTCAAAGAAGTCACACCAAACCTGACCGCCGATAGCAAAGACTTATTTTTTGCTTCCGATCGCCCAGGTACTGAGGGGGGGCTTGATTTATACTATATGACACGCTTGGATGATACTTGGGAAAATTGGAGTGAACCGCGTCGGTTTGTGTCACCCATAAATTCATCCGCGGATGAAAGCCAACCATATTATAATTATGCCACTGGATATTTGTATTTTTCTTCTAAAAAAGATGGTACAAGTGATATTTACAGGGCTAAAATTGCCCCTGATGTGCCTCAAGAGGTGTTGGTACGAGGAAAAATTATCAACGCTCAAACGGGACAACCCGTGGATGGTAAAGTATTATTTGGCAGCCTTGACTCTACTTATTATGAGCGATACATGGAGACCATCGAGGGCTATTTTTTAATAAAAGTAAAACAAGGTAAGCCTATTAAAATGACGGCTCACAAGCCGGGTTATATCAACCATGAGGTAGTAGTCAATTTTAATAAAGGCGTATATTATAGTAAGGCTCAAGAGATAACTTTACTTGTGGACTCGGTTGCTGAAAATGTTAATATTTCACTTAATCCTGTTTATTTCAAACGCTCTACACCCATTATCCAAAAGGATTCGTATGTGGAATTAGAGTATTTAGCCGATGTCCTCAAGCGTTTTCCAGAGATACATATTCTCATAGAAGGGCATACCGATAATAGTGGAACGCCTGAATCACGTCAAAAGCTTTCGGAAGATAGAGCTCTTGAAGTGAAAAAGTTTTTAATTCGTAGTCGCATCAATCCCAAAAGAGTAGAGACCATTGGTTACGGTGGCTCAAAGCCTTTGAGTGATAATAAAGCCGAAAACTCACGTGAATTGAATAGGCGGGTGGAGGTCAAGATTACGAAAATCAAGTATGGTTTATAAATTATTATTAAATTTTGCATAGGGGATTATTAGGGGTTTATGAAACTTTCGTAGTTTCGTAAACCTTTTTTATTTTAAGTGAAAATAAAGGTTAAATACACCACATCCACGTAATTTAAAACGTTGATTTACAGCGTTTTATGAAACTATTGGGTAATAAATATGAATAAATTCATGAGAAGAACAGCGCAAATAGTATCTGTAATATTTCATCCACTGATTATATTGACATATATGCTCATGCTCTTGCTTATGGTCAATCCTTATTTATTTGGTGTCAACAGCGTGAGCGATAAAGAAAGTATTAAATTTATATTGACCGTTTTTTTCTCTACATTTTTAATTCCTTCTTTCGCTATCTTCTTGATGTGGCGGCTCAAACTCATCAGCAGTTTAGAGATGCGCGATAAACAAGACCGCATTATTCCTTTTATTGCCACTGGTGTATTTTATTTATGGGTTTTGCGTTCTGTGTTTGCCGACCCCAATATTCCAACTGCTTTTTTAATTGCCGTTTTAGGGACAACTTTAGGGCTTTTTGCTTGTTTTATCATCAATCTTTTTTTCAAAGTAAGCCTTCATGCTGTGGGTGTAGGTGGATTGATTGGGATGATTTTGATAATCATGTGGCTGTATAGTTATGGCTCTTTTACCATCAATTTACCTGTCTTCGGTACTTCTGAAATAAGTATTAACCTACTCTTGATGCTCAGCATATTCGTCGGAGGATTGGTGGGAACATCTCGATTGCTTCTCAATGCACACACTCCTAAAGAACTTTATATAGGGTTTGCAATAGGTATTTTAACGCAATTTATTTCTTTAAAAATATTACTGTAATGCGGAACTCCAGTTCTGTAATTAAATTACGCTTTATAAAATATTAGTGCTGAACTTCAGTTGCACATTTTAAAATGATTTCAGACTTTTTCAATAATCTATTTAACGATAAAAAGCCTACTCCGAAGCCCGCTCCAAAGCCTAAAAAGAAAAAAGATACTGTCACGCCAAGTCGTGATGAAGCCAAAGGCATCAAGGGGGGTAAAAAAGTAGAGACCGCTCCAACCACAACTTCGTGGCTGATACAGGGGCATGACATTCCCGTGGAAATACATCGTGAATACCGAAAAAATGTCAGGGTCAGTTTTGGAAAGGATAGATTGATATTGCGCTCTTCTCGCCTCATCAGTCCGCATGAAGAAGCAAAAGCCATCGCTCAATTGAAGGATGCCATAACGCTACAAATTGAGAAAAAACCTGAGTTATTAAGCCGTTTTTCACAGAAATTGTATAAAAATGGCGATGTTTTAACAGTCAATCATAAAACATATTTTGTGCATATTGACTTAGAAGAGCGGCAATCACACTCAGGAAAATTAGGTAAAAATGGTATAATACAATTGCGTCTTTCACAATCAGATACTGAGGGGGGGCGTCAAAAAGTTATCCCTACCCTATTGAGCCGCATTATTTCACAGGACAACCATCAGCAGTTTTCACGACGGGTTTTAGAGCTCAATCATCAGTTTTTTAAAAAACCCATTAAAAGTATTAATTTTAAATAC
>JANMYC010000032.1:0-24219 GCA_031381715.1 Saprospiraceae bacterium | reverse complement strand
TTGCAGCCATCGGTTGAGCCGCCTGTGACCATTGCGATGCGTTATGGCAATCCTTCGCCCCAAGCTGCTTTTGATGAATTACTCGCAAAAGTGCCTGATTTGGAAGAAGTGGTGGCTGTGCCATTGTACCCGCATTATGCTATGTCAAGTTACGAAACGGCGGTCGAATACGCCCAAAAGGTTCATGAACAGAATAATTACCCCTTCAAATTGACATTTATTGAGCCTTTTTACAAAGATTCTGATTATATCAATGCACTTTGTGCGAGTATCGAACCATATCTGAAACAGGATTATGACCAAATTCTTTTCAGTTATCATGGCTTGCCAGAGCGCCATCTTCGCAAGAGTGATACCACGGGTAGCCATTGCTTAAAAGTGGACAGTTGCTGCTCGGTTGATTCGCCTGCTCATGCGACTTGTTACCGCCATCAATGCATTATGACCACACAATTAGTGGCGGCACAGTTGAATATACCTAAGGATAAATTCAAGTTTGCATTCCAATCCCGCTTGGGTCGGGATGAGTGGTTGAAACCTTACACCGTTGTTCGGTTAGCTGAATTACCCAAAGAAGGGGTTAAAAAATTGCTCGTTGTATGCCCAGCCTTCGTTAGTGATTGTTTAGAAACGCTTGAAGAAATGGCTGAAGAAGGTCAAGAGGTATTTCTTGAGGCAGGAGGTGCGTCGTTCACTTTTATACCATGCATGAATATTCAACCATTGTGGGTAGAGACTTTAGGCAAATGGGTCAAAGCGGCTTTTGCTGAAAAGCTGGAAGTAACCCCCTCAGTATAAACCCGTAAATTTGGTAATATTTTTAATTAAAAAGCCTCCACATTTGTTACTTCAACAATTGTGGAGGCTTTTTACTGAGGGGTATCAGAATAGTCTGAAGCTATACCTTTTTGCCCCACTTTTCAAGGTTGGGACAGCTATTGTACATTCCATCAACTTTGATAAATGTACTTTTTGACTTTTGCTCTATCCATTTAATCAGGCTTTCGTTCTTTTTTTGTTCGATAGTTGCTGATTGAATTTTATTGTAATCCTGCAAAAGATTGGCTTTATGCGGGGATGATTTTGAAATAAGTTTCACTAAACGATAATATTTTTCACCTGACGGTTGGATTACTTCCAATGGGGCAGTAATGCCACCTACTTTCATAGAGTCGATTGAGAAATAAGTGTCAGGGTCAAGGTCACGCGTTTCAAAAGTATTGTTTCCACTTGCAGGGTTGGTCATACGCCCATCATTATGAAAACTTTGAGTCCCTTTATCGCCAAATTGCTTAACAGCGTAAGAAAAAGACATAGAATCTTTCAGAATAAGACGGCGAACAGAATCTAAGGTTGTTTTAGCTTTTGCTAAATCTTCATCTGTTATTTCAGGCTTTATCAAAATATGGCGACAGTGGATGGTATTACCTCTTCTTTCGATAAGCTGTAAAATATGGAAGCCAAATTCTGATTCAAATACTTGTGAAATCTGACCTTCATCCAATTTGAAAGCTTGTGCTTCAAATTCTGGAACAAATTTACCTCGTTTAGCCCAGCCTAAGTCACCGCCCTCGCGACCTGAGCCAGGGTCTTGAGAATATTTTTTAGCTAAGTCCTCGAAAGGTGTTTTTCCACTCACTATATCCTCGCGCAAACCGGCCAATTGGGTTTTAGCTTTATTTTTTTCAGTATCATTGGCTTTTGTCTTGAAAACAATTTCAGCTATTTCCACCTCTTGATTGAAATAGGGTAAACTATCTTTAGGGATTTTTTTGAAAAACTCTCTCACTTCGGAAGGAGTTACGGTAACATCAGCCAGAATCTGTTGTTTCATTTTGTCCACTATCAGCTGATCACGCATATCATCCCGCATCTGATCTTTCATAGCATCGGGTGTTTGACCGTAATATTCAATGAATTGGTCTACTTTTCCACCCATATAATCAAGGATTTTATCAAATCGAGCGTTTAATTGCGTTTCTACATCCTCATCTTTTGCCAAAACTGAGTCAATCTTAGCTTGGTTAAGTATGAGTTTATTGACCATTATTTGGTCTAAAACCATACAGCGATAATCTTCTGGCACAGCCGCTTTTTGGTCTTTTGCCGCTGCGTATTGTTCTTCTACCTCAGAAAGTAGAATATATTCGTCGCCCACTTTAGCAATCACTTTGTCCATCAATTCTTTTTGCTGAGCAAAAGCGTTGATAATCAGAAAAGTAAGACAGATAGAAATTGAAATTATTTTTTTCATCTATAAAATTTTATCTAAAATATTTATGGTTAAGGAACAACTTATTATTTCATCGTTCCTAAGTATTCTGCTTTATTGGTTAGAATATATTTTGACGTTATTCTTTTTCATTTCAAGATCATACATTTCTTGTTTCTTATTTTCAATCACTTGGATTTTGCGCTGATGCAGTATATACTTTGAAGCTTGCTCTTTAATGAAAGATAAAGGTGCAATTTCTTTCTGATTCATAACGCCTAATGCCCTAAAGTAGTATTGAAAATCACCATCTTTCAATGTCAATTCTTTTCCTGTATTGATATTATCGCTCGTTAATGTTCCTTTGGGGAGCATATTGATAATCTCTTCCGACCGTGTCCATACAGAATCTTCTAAAATGTAAGAACGGGCATATTTACGGGCATATTCCTGCATTTTCTTTAGATTGTCTCCAGATTTGGGGCTGTCCCACCATTTTTGAAGACTGTCCGTTTGAGAACTCTGCTTGGGTATTTTTAAAAAATAGCATCTCGTTATCGGCGTTTCAAGTTGATATTGGTCTTTATTTTTTTCGTAAAAAACTTGAAGCTCTGTATTTGAAATTGCAGTATCCAATCCGTTTTTAGTCAATTGCTCTTCGTAACTGTTCAAAATAAGTGATTCTCGGTATTTTTTTAATAGTTCATCGATATTCAAGTCCTTTGGAACATTGCGTTCTGCTTCTGCCATAATGACATTGTCTCGAATCCAACGGTCGACATAAGCATTGATAACTTGTTGGCTATCTTGCTTGGTAGCGTTATCCGGAAACATGCCGTCGAGCTCGTTCAGATACAATGACTTATTATAAACTGTTACTAACAGCTTATTGCTGCTTGATTGCCCTCCAAAATTTTTACAAGCTGATAGGATAATACAGAAAAGCAATATACTCGTTGTCGCACTGCACTGTTTCATTTCAATAAAAGCATCATTTTTTACGAGGTACAAAGTTAATACCCCTATTGGCTTTAAGGTAAAATTGAGAGAGTATTTTAAATGTTTTTCTATAATTACCCTAAAAACTAAAGCCATACGGATATATCCATACGGCTTTAGTTGAAAAATATTGAGAATAAGAACGTTATTCCCGCTCTTATTTTAATGTTTTACGACCTTTTTAATGATGATATTATCACTTGTACTGACTTTCGTGATGTAAATACCCGATGGATAACTTGCTGTACTGAGGGGTATCACTGACTCTTGTACACTGAACACTTTTGTCTTATTTTGATACATGATACGTCCGTCGGCTGAAATTATTTGTATATCCACATCCGAATCTTCGGCACCCATAATATTGATATTTAAAATATCGTCCGTTGGATTAGGGAACACTTTTACTTGCAATTTATTATTTACTTCTTTGGTTGGTGTGAATACCGTTGGCTCTACTACAGTGCCACGCGCAGCTACCTCTGCAGTTGCTGTATCTTTTTGGGTAGAAGTAACACGGGCTTTGCTGTTATAATTGTACATATCCATAATCGCCACATCATCCACAAACCAACCCACACCTGTTTCGGTACTGTCTGTTGCAAAACGGAAACGGAATTTGACACTTTTACCTAAATAATTTTTTAAATCAATGTAAGAAGCAACGAAGCTATCTTGTTTTCCCCAAAAGCCTTTTACTTCTGGTTGCACAAATGTGCTGTACGCTACAGCACCTCTATATGGATTTTTAAATACAAGATCTTGAACGTTTTCCCAATTGGCACTGCCTGTATTCACCTGTACAATACCCGCATCGAAACCGGGTTCAGTATCATATCGATGATAAAATCTTAATACAGGTTGTACGCCAGTAATTTTAACCGCAGTTTTAAGAGATAGTATTTGGTCTGTCTCGCCAGCAGGTGGGTAGCCAATAGCGAATGATTTTTTACCACTTCTACTGAAAATATCAGTTTGCTCCCAAAATACTTCACTTGGCTTGAGTTGGTCAACTTCCCAGTTTTTATCACTTCCTTCCATATCGTCGGTGAATTGAGTTATGGATTTTTTAGTAACATCTGAATTTACCTTATATGTAAGAACAATTGTGGAATCCGTAGGTAAATTACCAATATTCCAGATTAAAATACCATTAGCGACACTCACTGTACGATTTGCGGAGCCTGCGACATAAGCTGTATTTAAAGGTATTTCATCATTGACAACGACACCTGTGGCGGTCATGCCTTTATGGTTAGTAACTCTAATCGTATAAGTTATGGCATCTCCCGGCTTAATTAATTCGGTGGCTTCTTTTTTTATTTTTAATTGTTTGACACATTGAGGTAATTTTTCAAACCCCTCAGTATTATCGGAATATTTAGAGCTTAGACCTTGATTAGCATTGAATCCCATACCTCTTTTAGCAAATGCCTCCCAAATTAAGCATTGATTGGCTCCGCCATAATTACTTATATCTGCTTTTAAAATGGCATCGCGGGCATCCAAAAAGCCTGGGTTACAAGGTTGCATTTTCATACCGTCTATTACAAGCTGTAAAGCCTTACCATTGCCACTTTGAGTATTTTTCAAGTTTGCATCAAATCCATAAGCTTCCACAAATGCCCAATACATATCCCAAAGAGCTGATGTCCAGACTTCACCTACATCATGAACCTCTGGGTTAATAATCAGTCTATCGTACGTGAGAGGATTAATTTTATTGTCTGTATTGTACGGATAATTGCGAATACCGGCACCGTTATTTGATTGACGATTGACGTAAGTACCTGTGCCTCTATTAGTTGTGGGTTTATCTGTTGCTTTAGTTGTTACCACCAAAGCTAAGAAATCACTCCATCCCTCACCAGCAGATTGCTCGCCTGCGCTAAGGCAACCTGCATTTAAACGTCCACCTGTTAAACGGCTTGATATGCCATGCCCGTATTCATGAGCGATAATACCATTGTCAAAATCTCCATCCAATCTATCAGGCCCCACTGATGCAGCGGGCTTATTTATAGAAAGAACCAAACCACTATTGATAGCAGCCTTAATACGATCACAGTCGCTTTTTTTAATAAAAATAGACGGTATTGTGACCGAATTGCCTAATGCTGAACCTGCGCCCATATTAATAACGGCATCTTCATAATTACAAATAATACACGCCACAGCTCCTTTTTGCTGTGCGTAATATGCTTTATCCGTAAAAAAACAGTTGCCTCTATCTACTAAGGCTATTTTACCGGTTAAATTTGTATTTAGTAGAGCTTTACAGCCTTGGCTTGGATTACCGGAGCCATCGTTTACTACAACTACTTGAGCTGAGATAGGCGTTGTAGTTACGGGTGTACCAAACGAAGCATTTCCCGTTTCATAGCTGCCCGCTAAACTCGCGGGGGCGGAAATATTTAACAATTTTTCACCTAATCTCGTCCACACAAACATCTGCATCCGACCCGATGAACCATCCGCAGGAGAGGCAAAATTAGCATTATTGGTGCTTGGAGTAGTTGCTTTGGATGCATCTTGAGCTTCTGCTCTCACGAAGTCATTCGCTCCAGCGGCTCCATTATAGTTTTTTAATTGAAAATTACCCGCTTCCTCGTTAAAACCATATCTAAATGTAATATCGTGCATCATATTATTAACGTAGAATAAATTGACTGTGGCAGCGTGGCGATTAGTGTCAGGTTCACCATCAGGAAAAAACTTTGTATCAAAAAGAAGATTATCGCCACCATTTGGCTCTCCTCCATCAGAAGTATTGTCACCATTCACGTCCAAATAAGCGTGAACATTATTACCCCTCGTTATTTTGTACTCAACACCTGCCACGCCATTGATGTCGTGCCAACCATAAGGTGAAGCAATAGAGTCGGCTGGACTTACTACCAATGACCGATTACCATGGCTTGGACTTTCAACGGGTAAAGCAAAAACATTATAAGTACCTTCACCTATCACCACAGGGGCACTCGGGGGCTTTATTTTACTGTTTTTATTGCCCAATACTGAGGGGGTATTGTCGTCACAATCTTCAGTTCTGTGATATGCGTTCGGATGGAAAGAACAGTGCGAAGTCCATGAATTTTTATCTAAAATTTTACCATTGAGTGCATCTACTCTCAGACTCCAATGATCTTGACCATCGGGTTGATCAATATTTAAATCCCACGCAAGGCGAACTTCTTTATCGCCTACTCTCTGGTAGCGAAGTTTTACATTTATATCAGACAATACATTATCGCCTTTAGCGAATAGAAACTCTTTATCGCTCTTTTTATCAATGATAGTCAATGGAGTCTTGATGGCTACATTTAATGATTTACAAGCTGCTTCAACAGCTTGAATCGGACTAAGTGAAGGGGATGTAGTGTTTACTACTCCCGCCAGATTATTTAAAAATCGATTGCCTGCGTACAATATTTCACCGTTGGGCAGTACATTCACATTAATAATGGCGTTGTATAATTCAATACCCTTGTGCTGCTGAATCAAATATACATGAGTGACACCATTGTGTTCGGAGTGATAAGAATCTTGAACAAAATACGCCGATAAATCTTGTTCAGTCAAATTCCAAGTTTTAGGTTGCTTGGAGACATAATCAAGAGCTAACTTTACGGCATTCGGATGTGGTTGTTTAAGTTTTTGAGCTACAGAATTGAAGCCCATAATTAAGCATAGCACTAAAGCTATCGGCATTCTAATGTAATTTCTCATCATGCTGTGTGAGTGGTTTGTTTAAATAACTAATAGATGAATATTTTATATTTGTGTGTAAAAGTAAAAAAAGTTTACCTTAATTTTATGAATAAAATGACTCTAATTTCGAACTTTAACTTCTAATTCACAATCAAAATTATCATTTTTAAAGGTGTTATTAAAAAAATGACAAAATAAAGACACTTTCTCTTCGCTTTTTTACGCTTTCGTACTCTATGAAGGAGTATTGTAATTTTTTTTCCGAAAAAGCGAATGGAAATCTATTGAATTAGCGGTCATTTAAAAGAACTATTGATAGAAATGCTACCGATATTTTAATGTTATCTAACCTCTTACGTTATTTATGCTCATATATATACTATTGTTCACTTTTGTAGGCTCCGCATTATTACAACTCTATTATTGGCTTTTTGTTTTTTCAAAATTAGCTTTTCTAAATTCTACTGAGGGAGGCTCAGTTGTTTATCCCAATAGCGTTTCCAATGTTAAAATATCCGACAACAGTTTTGAAGAGGCTCTCCAAAGCGTTTCCATTATTATTTGCGCCAGAAACGAGGCTGACAATTTAATCCGCAATCTCCCACTTATTTTCGAGCAAAATTATCCATTTCCATTTGAAATTATTGTTGTTGATGATGCCTCAATAGATAATACGCCTTTAATACTCAATCAGTTTGCTGCTGCTTATTCCAACTTAAAAGTGATTAACATCACTGAAAAGAAAATAAAAGGTAAAAAGGGTGCTTTGGCCGCCGGCATAGAAGCTGCTCAATATGAATGGCTCTTGCTCACCGATGCAGATTGCTACCCCCTCAGTAAAAACTGGGTTTTTGATATGATGAAAGGAGTTAATAGGAAAGAAATCGGATTGGCTTATGCACCGTACCAAAAACGTGACGGCTTTTTAAACAAGTTTATTCGCTTTGAAACTGTGTGGACGGCTACTCAATATATGGGATTTGCTTTAGCTGGAGAGCCTTATATGGGAGTAGGTAGAAATTTAATTTATAAGAAAAAATTATATAAAAAAGCGGGCGGTTTTGAAAAACATGAGCATATAGCTTCAGGAGACGACGATTTATTTATAAATTCTGTGATTTCTAAAAAAAATTTTAAAATTATTTTAGAACCCAATTCATTTATGTGCTCTTTACCGAAAACTCGATGGAATGCATACTTCACCCAGAAAAATAGGCACTTCTCCACATCAACGAGCTACATATTACGACATCAAATCATGTTAGGATTGCTATCTGCTTCGCATTTTTTATTTTTTGTGACAGCACTTTTGCTTTTGGCATTAAAAATTAGCACAATATTTGTATTGATATTAATCGTGGTGAGAACGTTAGTAGTTTGGTTCTTTTACGGCAAAATCCTAAGGAAGTTTCAAGAAGATGACCTTTTGCTTTGGATACCTCTTTTAGATGTCGTTTATTTACTTTTCTACCTCGTTTTCTTACCTGCCCTTACAGTTAGAGCACAGAAATGGTAATTAACCGATTAGTACACAACAAATTATCTCCCAACACAGTGGACGACTTTAAATTAGTGCAATCAGCAATCGGCGGCGATGAAAAAGCCTATACAACGCTCATGAATCGTTACCGCAATAGCGTGTTTCACGCTATGTTCAAAATGGTCAATAATCGCGATGATGCGGATGACCTTACCATCGAAGCTTTTGGCAAAGCATTCAGAAAGCTGCCAACGTACGCACCCAATTATGCGTTTTCGACTTGGCTTTTCAAAATCGCAATTAATAATTGCATAGATCATATCCGCAAAAAACGTCTTGTGACGCTTTCTATGGATGATACTATTTTGCCAGATAGCGATAGAGAATTCTCTCATAACATCCGTGACTATGAGCCAGATCCTGAGCAATCCATGATACACGAGCAGAAAATTGCTCATGTACGCCGCTTAGTTGAAAAAATGAGCATCAAGTATCGGACTATGATCGAGTTGCGCTATTACGAGGAGTTGAGCTACGAAGAAATTGCTCAAGAGCTTAATTTGCCTTTAGGTACTGTAAAAGCACAGCTTTTCAGAGCAAAGGAAATTTTGCATCAACAACTCCAAACGTCAGCTTCGAGAGCTTATCTTGAAGTTAGAACGCGTAAAGAAGCAGCTTAATTTTACGCTTTGGGGTGTTGGATTGAAGCACAACCAATTTTTAAAGAAGACAAGGTAAACAGATAATTAGCATTCAATTTTAATAAATCCCCCTAACTTGGTGGCAGACTTTCTACAGTTTGTCACCAATTTTTTTTGCTAAAAAACCTTAAATAGGCGTTTAATAATAACCTGCCTTTGACGGCAGATAGGTCGATATTTGCTGTCATGCTCAAAAAAGAAAATGTCGGTTATTTTGGCTCAACTGTTTATATTTACTCCCTGATTTTTGTATCAAACATAAATGAAGATGAATAAACCTGACTCTCTCAGTTTTTGGGAAAAAGAAAGTTTTTTTAAAAACATAGATATAGCCATCATCGGGAGCGGTATCGTAGGCTTGAATGCGGCGTTGAGATTGAAAGAAATAGATACCAATCTCAATATCTCGGTATTTGAAAGAGGCGCTTTGCCCGAAGGAGCAAGTACACGCAACGCTGGATTTGCTTGCTTTGGGAGTGTCACGGAGCTTCTGGATGATTTAGAAACGCGTCCCGAAGATGAAGTATTCTCCTTGGTAGAACGTCGCTATAAGGGTTTGCTAAAATTGAGACAGCGAGTTGGAGATGCTCATTTAAAATATGAGGAATACGGCGGATATGAAATTTTTAAAGAAAATGAAAGTAATACTTTAAATTCGTGTTTAGAACGTTTGTTCTATTTTAATGAAAAGCTTCAATCCATAACTGGGTTAAAAGATACTTATAAAGTATCAAAAGAGGATTTTGGTTTTCAGAATACCTCAAATATATTGATCCATAATACGGCAGAAGGGCAAATCGACACGGGCAATATGATGTCAACATTACTGAATTTATGCAAATCGAAAGGCATTATTCTTTTTAATGGTATTGAAATAAATGAAATTATTGATTCAAAATCGGACAGTAAAAATGGTGTGACTTTATTGACAAAGGAGGGTTGGGAAATAACAACGAATAAAGTAATAGTCGCTACTAATGGTTTTGCTCGTCGCTTGCTCCCTGACTTGGAAGTCATTCCCGCACGCAACCAAGTATTGATAACGAAGCCTATTGAAGGCTTAAAATTAAAAGGTTGTTTTCACTACGATAAAGGATACTATTACTTTAGAAATGTCGGTAATCGGATACTTTTAGGTGGCGGTAGAAATCTTGATTTTGAGAATGAAATGACGGATGCTTTCGGAACTACCGATATAATTCAAAAAAGCTTATTAAAATTATTAGATACGACCATTTTACCGCGTCAAAAGTATGAAATTGATGGTTGGTGGAGTGGTATTTTAGGCATTGGTAGTCAAAAGAAGCCGATTATTCAGCATGTATCACCCAATGTGGTAGTAGCTGTAAGAATGGGTGGTATGGGTGTGGCTATTGGCAGCTTAGTAGGTGAAGACGCGGCTGAATTATTGCTCAAATACTGAGGGGGTACGGAAAAAAATATTTGAAAACACTTTTAAAAATACACTCCTTTATTGCTTCGCAAATGCAATAGTGGCTATACTGATTTTCACATCTGGTGTTTTTTCTAAGATAGCCATTGCGCAGGCTTCCAGTGTAGCCCCTGTAGTTAGAACATCATCAACCAAAAGAACATGCTTATTACTCATTGATTTTGCCCAATTGGATGGTGGTGTGCAGTCAAAAATATCTTCAGTATTCCTCAAACGCTCAAGCCGATTTTTACGGGTTTGGGTTTCAGTCATCTTTGTCTTTTTTAGTACATCTGTTCTAACCGGGATGGAGGTCATTTCATTAAGCCCTTGGGCGAAAACTTCGGCTTGATTGTACCCCCTCCGTATTTCCTTACGGGGATGCATCGGAACTGGGATGATGTAATCAATATCTTTGAAATGGGCAGCAGTATGCATTTTTTGACCTAGCATTTTACCCAATTCAAAAGCAGCTTCTCGCTTGTCCTCATATTTTATTTTATGAATCAAATGCTGTGTACGGCTCATTTTAGTGAAATAAAATAAAGCAGCACCTGTTTCAATAGTGAGCCGGCCATCAAATTTTTCAGTCAATAGGTTTTTTTTATTCAAATGAAAATCTGTAGCGGGGAGCGTCAATTGACAGTCCATGCAAATAAATGTCTCTTCGTGAGGCAAAGGAGCATCGCAAGCAAGGCACAATCGAGGAAAAAATAAATTAACGAAATCCTGCCAAAAGCGAATTAGAGTTTTCATCATAAGTAGGCGTTAAAAAATAATCGATAATTTCTGTCGGGCTTAAAATTGTAGAAAATACGGAGCGCAGCGGAAGATTTTCTATGATTTTGAGAGCCGACTTAAAAAAGAAATTGTCGGTTATTTAAGCCCAACTATTTATTAGCTTGTTTTAAAAAGTTTCTCATGGTAAATATACATTATTGGCGGTTTTATTCAAAAAATAAGGTGTATTTTATTGAAAAAACACCTTTATACTGAGGGGTATGCTTTTTATATTGAGTGCTTTCAGAATGTGAAAATTGATTTTGAGAATGAATTTCATGTGATTTTTTTTTAAAGAGATAAAACATCGACTGATTTTTTCTAATTTTGCGCCCAGATTCACAATAGCACATTTCACTATCAATTGCGAAGTTTGAAAAAAGCCATATTAAATATCATTTTGTCGGTTGTTTTATTGAGCCTAAGTTCAATGACTTTTGCGCAGGACAGCCTAAACAGTGGTAAAAATACGGCACCTGTTATTCAAGGTACTCCTCCGTCAACTTCTCAGTCAAGAACGCCTCAACGTAGGCAAAATCGCCCACGAAGACTCACTGCGGCAGATTCTTTAAAACTTGCAGCAAGTAGAGATTCATTGCAAAAACTCAACGCCGCATCTGGTTCGGCTTTTAATATTGGCCAGCCTAATGCCAGTGTTAATGCCCCTCCTCGGACAAATGCGCCACCTGCACCAGTAGTGGATAATGTAAAAGTCCTTCAAAAATCAGATAACCCTTTTGATATTGTATCCTCAAATTCTGAATCGAATGTTACAGATTCTGCGTCAATAGAAAAAAAAGAGACATCCGCTAATCCAAGCATGCCAAGCTTATTGGCACCTGATTTATACGCTAAAAATTTCCTCTTTTGGTTGTTTTTAATCGTTTTAGTGTTTATGGCGCTTGTAGTTGCCAATGCCCGGGGCGCTATTCAAAATGCATATGCGGCCATACTCAGTGATTCAGCATTGAGGCAAATCTATAAAGAGCCAATTGGATGGGGGAACTTGGCGTATTTAGCGCTCTATGTGTTGTCTTGGTTGAGCATTGCTATTTTCGCTTTTTTGCTTTACAATAAATACGGTACTAAGCTACCTTACAGTAAATTAACAATATTTACTTTTTGCTTCTTAGGTGTGAGCGGGTTGTCTTTACTACGACACGCTGTTTTGTACATCATTGCAAATGTGTTTCCAATCGCTAAAGAGGTTAGAACATATAATTTTATCATTATGACAGCGGGATTATTGATGGGCTTATTATTGATGCCTTTTAATATTTTCATTGCGTATGCCCCCGCCGATTTAAGTCAACTATTCGTGTATGGTGCTTTTGGGGTTATCGGTATCGCTTATTTGGTACGGTCGTTGCGTGGGTTAACGGTAGCAACTACATTTCTAATGGATAACAAATTTCATTTTTTGTTGTATCTTTGCACTGTCGAATTCGCACCTCTATTAGTTTTAATAAAACTCATAATGCCCTATTATTAAAAGCTTAACGGAAGGCGTCGGCTTTCAATCTTATGGGAAGTAACACGAAAAATGCTTAGTAAAAAGGAAATACACCAAACTATAATTAACAACTTATTCATTTCATCATCATTGATTGATTTGTACTAAATTATCGAAATAATGTCAGTAACTGCTAAAGTAGAAGGCGAACAGTATAAAAAAGTCAAAAGCATACTTGTAACGCAACCAAAACCTGCATTGAAATCTCCTTATTTTGATTTAGGATCAAAATACGGTATTCAAGTAGATTTTCGAGAATTCACACACGTAGAGGCACTTGATATCAAAGAGGTTCGTCGTCAAAGAGTTAATCCTTCTGAATTTTCAGCAGTTATATTTAACTCTAAAAATGCCGTGGATCATTTTTTTCGCAGCTGTGTGGAGATGCGTATTAAAATGTCGGAAGACAC
Source organism: Saprospiraceae bacterium (assembly GCA_031381715.1). GTDB lineage: Bacteria > Bacteroidota > Bacteroidia > Chitinophagales > Saprospiraceae > JAAFJT01. Next base: position 10,981 of record JANMYC010000032.1, on the reverse strand, counting down.
TAAATATTTTTGTTTGACAGAGACAATCGCCAATTATCTTCAAAAATTCATTGTGTATCGCAAGCGTAAGGTTTTTGTGGGTGTAAAAACTATTGATGATTTAAAAAGTTCTTTTTTAAAACATAAGGAGAAGGAAAGGTTTTTATTGCCTTGCTCTAATTATGGGGCGAAAGATGTCACGAAATATTTAGACGAATTGGGTGTGAAATACAGTGAGGTAATTATGTACCAGACTGTGAGCAGCGATTTGAGTGATTTGAGTGATGTGACTTATGACGTACTTGTCTTTTTTACACCTCAGGCGATTCTTTCTTTGTACGAAAACTTTCCAGATTTCAAGCAAAATGAAACGCGCATTGCGGTATCAGGCAATCAAACGGCGCAAGCTGTGAGAGAGCATGGCTTGACCATCAATATTCAGCCGACAAGTGAAGCACCTTCGATGCCTATGGCACTCGAAAGCTACATAAAGTTGATAAGTAAAGATTAAAATACTTGTTTTAGAAATAAAAAAAGGCTGTCTTGAAGAGTTTCTTCATAACAGCCTTTTTTTATTTTCGACTAAATTTATTTAGAGCTTTATCAAGCAACAGCCGCTTCAGACTGTCTTTCAGTATTGATCATATCACTTTTGAGGGCTTCAAAACGGTAACCTTTCGCAGCGAAATGCTCCAATACCAAAGGTAAAGTGTACATCATGCGCTCAGAAGCCTTCAAGCTATCATGAAAAACGATAATTGAGCCACGGCGAGTAGATGCCAAAACGTTGTTTAAGCAATCCTCTTTAGTTATGTTTTGGTCAAAATCGCCACTCAATACATCCCACATCACGATTTTATAATGCCTCGTTAAAAACTGCGTTTGCTTAGGTGTCAAGCGACCGTAAGGTGGGCGAAATAGGCTTGATTTTACCAATTGAGCGCAATGTCTCACATTGTGAAAAAATTTCATGTTTTCAGAATCCCAACCACTTAGATGATTGAATGTATGATTCCCTACAGTATGATTTTCGGCTAAAATTTGCTGAAATACTGAGGGGTGCTTTTTTACATTGTCACCGACACAAAAGAAAGTCGCTTTTGCATCATATTGTCTCAAATTATCCAAAACCCAAGGAGTGACCTCCGGGATGGGACCATCATCAAAAGTGAGATAAATGACTTTTTCCTCCGTAGGAATTCGCCATGTAAAAGTCGGTAAAAGACTTTGTAAGAGTCGTGGTGTTTTAACAAGATACATGATTAGCCGATTTAGTGCGTTATGTGATATATAATTGTTGCTATTGAAATCTATCTTTTGAACTTTTAATAGGCGGAATATTGTATTTTTGCACGCCCGAAAGAGCAGGTAGTATCTATGAAAGGGAGGAATATGCTTTAATAAAGCAACGAAAACCGTGCCTCAGACGCTGCCAACCCCTTAATTTATTTTAAAATTTCTTTTGCAAAAAAACGCAATTAGGCAATAATTATTTTTTGCGCCCGCAATTAATCAAGTAATTGTGGTCTGAAATTTTTATCTGCCAAATTTTAATAAAGCTATTGTATTGTTTTCATAATAAAATATTGAAACATTGTCACCCGTTATTTTTTATTTAAAGTTCTATAAATTATGAGTATTAGAGTTCGTTTTGCACCAAGCCCTACAGGCGCCCTTCATATTGGAGGTGTACGCACAGCATTGTATAATTATCTTTTAGTTAAAAAACTGGGTGGTACTTTTATCCTACGCATAGAAGATACCGACCAAACCCGTTTTGTGCCTGGTGCGGAAGAATATATTATAGAAACACTTAAATGGTGTGGCATTGAACCTACTGAGGGGATAGGTTTTGGTGATGGAGAGTATGCTCCCTATCGTCAATCAGAGCGTAAAAAACTGTACCAAGATTACGCCGATCAATTAATAAATAGCGGAAATGCTTATTATGCCTTTGATACGCCTTCTGAAATCGAAGCTCTGCGCGAGCGTTTGAAGAATGAAAGCAATCAATCATACTCTTTTGCTACGAGGGGTAGTATGAAAAACTCTTTAACGCTTTCAGAAAAAGAGGTGAAAAAGCTTATGGAATCAGGAACGCCTTACGTTATTCGTTTGAAAGTACCTGTGAATGTGAATGTGGCTATCGATGACCTTATCAGAAATACAGTCACTTTCAATACCAATGAGTTGGATGATAAAGTTTTGCTTAAAGCGGATGGGATGCCAACTTACCACCTTGCCAATATTGTGGATGATTATTTGATGAAAATAACCCACGTCATCAGGGGCGAGGAATGGCTACCGAGTGCGGGTCACCATGCACTTATTTACAAAGCATTTGGTTGGGAGAGTGAAATGCCTCGTTTTGCGCATTTGCCGTTAATTTTGAAACCTGATGGTAAAGGTAAATTATCTAAAAGAGACGGTAAAAAATTCGGTTTCCCTGTATTCCCGCTTTCTTGGAACGGTGAAACGGAGGAAGATTCGTTTGTAGGTTTTAGAGAAATGGGATTTGACCCTCGGGCAGTCATTAATTTCCTTGCACTTTTAGGATGGAATAGCGGGACAGAACAGGAGATTTTTTCAATGAATGAACTCAGTGAAAAGTTTTCACTTGAAAAAATCAACAAATCAGGTGCTCGCTTTGATTATGATAAAGCTAAGTGGTTCAATCAACAATACATCATGCTCACACCTAATGAAGATTTGGCAGAGCAACTATACCCCCTCAGTATAGAGAAGGGTTTTGATGTGAGTAAAGAGTATTTAGCAACTTTTGCGGGTTTGATGAAAGAAAGAGTTGTCTTTTTTAATGAATTTTTAGAAAAAGGGTCGTACTTTTTTCAAAAAGTGCAAGCGTTTGATGATGAAAATATTAAAAAACGATGGAAACCAGAAAACCGTCCTAAATTTGAGGAATTGAAACAATTTTTTTCAACCCTCGATTTTGCCGACCCCCTCAGTATGGAACACGCTGTAAAAGAATGGATTAGTACAAGTGGACTAAAAATGGGTGAAGTATTACCTATGTTGCGTTTGGCTTTAGCGGGGACAATGCAAGGACCCGCAGTATTTGACATGGCATCACTTTTTGGTTTAGATGAAGTACAAGACCGCCTCGCTTTGGCTTTTGATTATTTTGATTCTATTTCATAGCGAGTTTTGTCGGTTTATTATGCAGGCTTATAGATATTGCTATCTAAATTCGTCGAATATATGTAACCTTGCAATGACTATTCTTATCAAAAAGGTGTTACTTTAGCAAAACAGAAATATAATTTTTTGTATTTTTAAGGTCAATAGGCGTTTAAAAATAATCGTCATTTTCTGTCGGGCTTAAAATTGTTGAAAACTTGGAGCGAAGCGTAGAGTTTTCTACAATTTTAAGAACCGACTCAAAAAAGAAAATGACGGTTATTTTAGCCCAACTATATAGCAAATCAACTTGTAATATATCAATGGAATCAAGAAGCAGGACAACGGCGGCACTTTTAGCACTTTTCGGTGGCATATTTGGTATGCACTTCTTTTATTTGGGTCGAACAGGCTTGGGTATAATGTCGGTCATTTTTACATTTTCGGGCGGCTTAGCACCTGTGGCAGCTATTATTGGCTTCATCAATTTTCTCATCCTTTTGGGGATGAGCGACGGTGAATTTGATAAACGCTACAACCGTGAAAAATGGCGAGACCAAAAACGCCGTCAAATGGAAGGCGATTTGCCTTATCAAGAGCCGCAACCTCGCCGAAATGAAGAAGCACGCAAGCGCATGAATCCTACTCCTCCTCGTGAGAGTACAGCACCTAAAATGGGTACGACTTCACCTTCAAAAGAGGCTTTGAAAGAAAATGGCTTAAAAAAATATAAAGAGTATGATTACGATGGTGCCATCGAGGATTTCGGTAAAGCTTTAGCGATTGATAATAAAGATGTGGCATTGCATTGGAATCTTTCTTGTCTGTATTCGTTGAGCGAACAAAAGGAATTAGCGTTTTTTCATCTTCAAAAATCAGTAGAATTGGGTTTTAAAGATTATGAAAAAATTAAAACGCATGATGCTTTAGCTTACTTGCGCGTTCAACCTGAGTTTGATGAATTTGCAAGAGCGGGCTTTATCATGCCTGATTCAATGGAACATTCTGATATTTTACAGCAACTAAAAACCCTTTCTGCACAACGTGAAAAAGGGCTTTTAACAGAAAAAGAGTTCGCTGAAATGTCAAAAAGGTTGTATGAATAATTTCAAAAAAATAAGCTGCCCCGAAGGACAGCTTATTTTTTTGAAAATATTTATGGATTAATCGAAATCAAACTCTATGGTATCTCCAGCTTGATATTTACTTCCAGAATCTGTTTCGTTAGGGTCTATTTCATCCTCCTCAGATGCTTCGGATACTGAGGGGGGGGTAGCTTTAGGCTCTTCGGCAACAAATATCTCTTTTACATTAGTTAATTTTTGGTCACTCAAGCGATTTCCGATGGCTTTCCAACCTTTCACATCTATAAAATCGGCCAAATTTACTTCACCCTCCATCTTTTTTGAACCTATTTTCATGGTATATTGGATGCGGGGATTGGCTTTTACAGAGGCATAAAGCAGTTGCGATTTTTTATGGTCAACGAGATAGCTGTACCGCTCGCCAATTTTATTGGTATCAATTTTAAAACGTTTGACCATCGTCCATTCTTTGTTTCCATCAAAATGTACTACAGAAACAACGGTATCAGAAGTTAATTTACCCAAGTGCAGCATTTCATTGGGTTCAAAATGCTTCGCAAAATCAAGGTCTCCTACCTCATAGCTACCGTCTTTATACAGGATTAAAATATTGTCTCCTGTATCAAATTCACCCAATAAGCGGCCTCTTTCGTTATCGTTTAACTTGCCTGTAATGTCATCAAACCAAATCTTCTTGGCACCGAGCGTAGATTTTCCTACCGAAGTTTGTTTGATTTTGAAAATCGGGAATTTGGTGACAATATTACCTTGTGAGTTGCGACCTTTAATCCCTAATTCGCCAAAATCAAACTCAAAGGTTTTCTTTTTAGCTGTTGAATTTTGAGTCAATTGTACGGTAACGACCTCCGATTCTCCATTTGGATTAGCCGTGAAATATAGGAGTTTTGAGTTATTATTTCCTTGAGTAAGGTCATATTCAGTAGCTCGCGTGATAGCGGTTACGTTAAAACGTTTGGCGTAGCTGACTCCTGTTTTACCATCCAAATATATCAAATTATAGGTTGTCCGCTCATCACCTTTTTTCCAAACGGCAACATGAATGATATTTTTACCCACAAAAACCTTATCAGCAACCTTGACAACTTGGAATTTCCCATCTTTCCTAAAGACAATTACATCATCAATATCCGAGCAATCTGCAATGAATTTATCCTTTTTCAAGCCCGTACCAATGAAACCATCTTCAATATTGACGTACAATTTAGCATTATTCGCCACTACTTCCGTTGCTTGGATGGTATCAAAAACTCGAATCTCGGTCTTGCGTTCGCGTCCTTTTCCGTATTTTTTAAGTAAATCTTCGTAATATTTTATCGAATATTCAGTCAAATGTTCTAAATCATATTTCACTTGTACCAACTCATCCAACAAGCGTTGAAGGTATTCATCTGCTTCAAATTTATTGTATTTTGAAATACGTCTGATACGGATTTCGGTCAAACGCACTATATCTTCTTGACTGATACCCCTCAATAATGGAAGCCTTTTATCGTCTTTTTGAGGTGTATCTTGTGGCTCAAGCACGTATTTTTTTAACTCGCGGGGGATTATTTCAAGCACTTGCTCCCAACTTTCGGCATCCTCTATTTCATGATAAATACGGTTTTCAATAAATATCTTTTCAAGACTTGTAAAATGCCATTTTTCCTCCAATTCACCTTTCCGAATCTCCAACTCTTGACGCAGCAAGTCCTTTGTTTGCTCCGTACAAATCCGCAAAACTTCATTTACGTCCATAAAATGCGGTTTATCAGCGATAATAATACAGGCATTTGGAGATATTGAAATTTCGCAATCCGAGAAAGCGTACAAAGCATCCATCGTCACATCAGGCGATACACCAGGCTGCAATTCAATGGAGACTTCAACATCTTTAGCAGTGTTGTCATTGACCTTTTTAATCTTAATTTTACCCTTTTCAGCCGCTTTTAGGATGCTTTCAATCAAATCGCCCGTAGTAGTGGCGTATGGTATTTCGCGAATATAAAGAAACTTTTTATCCTTTGAAATTTCGATTTTAGCCCTTACACGCACTTTTCCACCGCGTTTTCCACCGCTATAATTTGTGACATCAATCATGCCACCCGTCTGAAAATCGGGTAAAATATTAGCGGAACGCCCCTTTAAAACATCAATACTGGCTTTAATAAGTTCGATAAAATTATGCGGCATTATTTTAGTGGAAAGCCCTACTGCAATGCCATCAACCCCTTGCGCTAAAAGCAAAGGAAACTTAACGGGCAAAGTGACGGGTTCTCTTTTACGCCCATCATAGCTCACTCCCCAAGGTGTAGTTTGAGGATTAAAAATGACCTCCAACGCAAATTTAGTCAAACGTGCCTCAATGTAACGCGCAGCGGCGGCACCGTCGCCCGTGCGAATGTCGCCCCAGTTTCCTTGGCAATCAATCAATAAATCCTTTTGCCCCAAGTTGACCAATGCATCGCCAATTGCTGCATCACCATGCGGATGATATTGCATAGTTTGACCGATGATATTCGCTACTTTGTGATAGCGCCCGTCATCCATTTCCTTCATTGAATGTAAAATACGCCGTTGAACGGGCTTTAATCCATCTTCAATGTAAGGTACAGCTCGTTCCAAAATAACATACGAAGCATAATCCAAGAAGTAATCTTGATACATATTCCCCAGCGTCATTACATGATCGCCGTTATTATCGAGCGAATTGCCGTTTTCAGGCGTGGCAGTATTTCTTTTTGCCATTATCTATATCTACAATTTGATTTAAAATTCATGAACGTTTTCGCGTAAAAACAAGCAAAAGTAATGCTTTTTTTATTTTATTTAAAAACTTTTTGTTTTTATTGAAATAAAGTAAAAACAAAAATTAATATTTAATTGAGAACTGCCGATTTTGACTTAGTTGAAATCTTTTCTAAATACCAAAAGCCACAAAAAGCCAAAATGCCTAAACCCGAAAGTACAAACCACAATGCTTTAAAACCCCAAGCTGCAATCACCTGAGTCCCCAACATAGGAGCGACTACATTCGAGACGGAATACGCCATTGTGTAGAGGGCTAAATATTGTCCCTGCCTCGCAGTGCTGCCTTGTTTGGTAGCCCAACTTGTACTGAATGGCATTACGAATATTTCACCAAAAGAGATGACAATCATGTAAAAAATTGCTAAAAACCAACCCAACGAAGCGGGTAAAGTAAATGCCAAATAGGCTGTCATGTAGCACATTATGCCTAAACGTACGAACCACATGGGTGGTCGCTTGTGCTCGATTCTGAAAATTAAAGGCATTTCTAATGTCATGACAGTAATACCATTCACCGCCGACATTGCCCCGATTGCGGCTTCATGCCAACCGTATACTTGACTGAAAAAAGCAGGAACTGTCCACATGATTTGCATAAAAACAGTTGCTCCTAAAAACGTAGAAAGGACAAAAAGCAAGTATTTTTTATCTTTATACGCTGAAATATCGCTATTATACTGAGGGGGCGGGCTCGACATTTTTGAAGGCTTGGCTAAATCTTCTGGTACAGCTTTTTTTTCTTTTAATGAAAATAAAATCATAGCAGCTGCACCAAAACAGGTCAATCCATCAATAATAAACAGCCAATTCCAACCCAATGATACCAATAAACCGCCCACTATCAAGGCAACTGAAATAGCCAAATTCACGGCTACGCGCATGAGCGACATGGAACGCGTCCGAGTGGCTGAATCACTGTGTAATTTGATCGCCACTGTATTAGCCGGGCGAAAGGCTTCTGAAAATATACCTATTAGCAACATCCCAAATGCCAATGTGTAAAATTCACTTATGAATATCATACTCCAAAGCAAGACTCCGTGCATGACAAGCGTGAACCATTGTACTCGATAATATCCGTATTTATCGGTTAAAACACCTCCAAAATAAGCACCTGCAATAGAGCCTAAACCAAAACAGGACATAATATATCCCGCACTTTTAATATCAAAATGCAATGATTTGGTCAAGTATAAGGTCAAAAAACAGATGACCATCGCACCACTTCTATTGATCAAGCTGACGCAAGAGAGCAACCAGACTTCACGAGGAAGACCCCGAAAGGAATCCGTGAATTTTGAAAGCGTTTTTAATATCATAACAGATGGGGATTAAAGTTGTCAGTTAATTAGTAGTCAGTAGTTAGTTGGTTTAGTAGCCAGTTGTCAGGGTATTTATTATACTGACAACTAAACCAACTGACTACTGACTACTAAACTACAGACAACTAACTACTAATTTCAATAACTCAAAACGGGATGCGCTTCATTAGCTGGGTTTTGATTGAAAATATTAGAAAGCAATTGGTACAAATCAGGCAATACTTTCTGAAATTTTTCGGGGAAAGTAAAAAAATGATAAACGGCGACTCCCCAAGTATCTAATTGCGACAAGCCTACAGTAGATTCTATGAGTGTACGGCTTTTTGCACTTATTTTTTCAAAATCTGACCAAATATTTTCGTCTAAAATTGGGTACGTTACTGAGGGGTACATGATTTTGAAAATTTTAGCAAATTCATACAAACCAATACTGAAATATCCTTGGGGATTATTAAAACCCGCCATCAGAATATCAGATGAAAAAAGAATCACCCCATCTGGCTCGTATATTTCAGAAGTATGAAAAATGTCACCATACTGAGGGGTGGGGAAAGGATGCGGATAAATAATAATATTTTCAAACTTACCCGTTAGAAAATCATCTTTCCCCAATGATAGTTGCGCCGACATGGCAGCTACGGCAGCTTTGATATCCTCGGGCACAAGTTTGCGATTAGCCGCAGCATCAGGGTCTTCGGGATGAACGGGTCGAATAAAATCGTTACCCAATAAATAAAGCGCAGTTCTATCTCTAAAACGCTTTTTCAGTTCTGGATTAAGTTTTTTATAAAATAAAAAGTAATCATCCAAGAGGCGTTGAAGCTTAATGTCTAAGGGAGGCGGATTGCGCTTGTACCACCACCAATTGATTTGTGGACTCATGATATAAGCGACTGCCAAAATCAAAAAAGGTAAAATGCCGAATTTTGCCCAACTGCCGTCATTAGCAGCAAACGCAAGCCCAAAAAAGACGAAAGCAATGATACCACAAGGAATACCTATTAGTTGCCAAGGTTTTAGTTTCATATTTCAAATTTTAGGCAAGTTAAAAAAAAATTAAAAAAGAAACACAAAACTATTTGCTTTTTATAAAAACAGGTTTACCTTTGCACCGCTTTTGAAAGGAAAGCCTGCTGATAAAGCAGTTTGGTAGATGTAAAAATCTATCACATGTTGGTGGAGTAGCTCAGTTGGTAGAGCAATGGACTGAAAATCCATGTGTCGGCGGTTCGATTCCGTTCTCCACCACTTTAATAAGTGCCTGAGTGTTCAGGCATTTTTTTTTGAAATTATTTTTATCTTATAATATGAATTTTAGAAATCATCATCATCATCTTGGCTTGCTCAAACACAGCAAAGGGTGATGGCGTTTTATAAAATCAGGTAGAAGTATTTTATAAAAAACTCTTAAAAAGAGGCTTACCGTTTGTTGGGTAAGCCTCTTTTTTTGTTTTTCAACTAATTAATTATCAATAATTCAGACATGTTAGACATGAGTAAAAGGCTAAAAATAGCGATTCAAAAATCTGGGCGACTCAGCGAAGTATCCCTTAGTATCTTAAAAGAATGCGGTATTGATATCAAAAACGGCAAATCAGCCCTTTTAGCATCTGCTTCTAATTTCCCATTGGACGTTTTATTCCTCCGCGACGACGATATTCCAGAATACGTGGCTGATGGCATTGCTCATTTAGGTATCCTCGGAGAGAACGTGGTGGTAGAAAGTAAGGCAAAAATTGATATTATTAAACGCTTGGACTTTGGACGCTGTCGTCTTTCTTTGGCTGTTCCAAAATCGGTAGATTATATCAATTTACAATATTTTAACGGTAAAAAAATTGCTACTTCTTATCCGAATATCCTCAATGATTATTTAGCTGAAAATGGTGTTACCTCTGAAATTCATGTTATTAGCGGTTCGGTAGAGATTGCTCCCAATATTGGCTTGGCGGATGCGATATGTGATATTGTCAGTTCGGGCAGCACCCTTTTAAGTAATGGCTTGAAGGAAGTGCAAGTAATTATGAAATCGGAGGCTGTGATGGTCGCCAATCGCTACATGGATGCCGAGGAGTGTCGGATTTTAGATAAATTATTATTCCGCATCAATGCTGTCATGACCGCCAAGTCTAATAAATACATCATTTTGAATGCGCCCAACGAGGCACTTGAAAATATAGTTCGTGTACTGCCAGGCATGAAAAGTCCGACTATTGTACCGCTCGCTACTGAGGGGTGGTCAGCCATTCACTCTGTTTTGAACGAAGAGACCTTTTGGGATGTTATTGATGACTTAAAAGATGCTGGTGCTCAAGGCATTTTAGTAGTACCGATAGAAAAAATGATAGTTTAATAGTATTGCGGAACTCCGGTTCCGTAACAGTCAAAAAATAAAGCGGAATCAGAATTCCGCACAACACATAAAATGAAAATTTATAAAAACATTAGCCCGAGTGATTACAAAAATATTCTGAAACGCCCAGCGATGGATACCACAGCGCTATTCGGAACGGTCAGAAATATTTTAAATGATATTAAAATCAATGGTGATGCCGCTGTTAAAAAATACGCGGGACAATTCGATAAATCCCATTTAGAAGATTTTCAAGTAACTGAAACGGAATTTGAAACGGCTGAAAATCAATT
>JANMYC010001551.1:0-2080 GCA_031381715.1 Saprospiraceae bacterium | reverse complement strand
GGATGAAAATGCCAATAGAAAAAATCGTGCAAACGAGGTGTCAGAATGCGAAATGAGCTGCCTGCATCGGGAGTGAAATTTTCAAAAATAAGTTTCATTTTTACCTTATAATGTACTTTCGAGTATAAAATAGATTCAATAAGTCAATATAGTTCAAACTTAAGTAATTATTGTGGTAGTTTGGATACCCCCTCAGTATTTACCTTTGTTTTATTATTAAAATCTAAAACAACAGAAATATGGAAATGAATGAACCGACAATGGTGCCTACAATGACGCCGACAATGGCAGCCAATAAAAACCACGAGGATATTCCTGGCAATCCCTCCACAGCTACAAGTAGTACAATAAAATTGAGTGATCGCTCGAATGGTGTGCCTCTCAGGGTCTTATCTGAGGAGGATTGGACGTTTTGGGTAGAGAATGGTTTTATTGTCATTAAAAATGCTGTACCGAAGGAAAATGCACAAAGGTTAGCGGATTTTCTGTGGGAATTTGAAGAAAAAGACCCTAAAGACCCCGAAACGTGGTACGCTCCGCCGCGCGCTGAAATGCGCATGAAGGAACTCGGGAACAGTGGCATGGTGGAGTTGTACAATCATCAATATCTTTGGGACAATCGCCAAATGCAAAGGGTTTATGATGCTTTTGTGGATATTTGGGGGACCGAAAAGCTGTGGGTGACGATTGACCGTTGCAATTTGAATTTTCCAGTTCGCCCAGAGTACCCTTTTAAAGGTTTCATTCATTGGGATTATGACCCCGAAACCAGACCTCAAAATGTGCAAGGCGTATTGGCTTTAGCAGACCAAATGGATGAAAATATGGGTGGTTTTCAATGTATTCCAGAGCTTTTCCGCACTTATGATACGTGGAAATTGACCCAACCCGAAGATCGCAACCGTTTTCAACCCGATACTTCCGCTTTTGAAGGTCAATTTGTGAAAGTGAAAATGGAGGCGGGTGATTTGCTCATTTTTAATAGCACACAACCGCACGGTATTCGCCCTAATCTGACTAAAGACAAGGTGCGCATTGCTCAATATATCTCGATGATGCCCGCTGAGGAAGATAACGAAGCACAACGTCAATGGCGCATTACCTCTTGGCGCGACCGCAAAGCTCCCGAAGGCTATGCCTTCCCTGGCGACCCGCGTGGTTGGGAAGTGAATAAATATAAAACAGCTGAATTAAATGATTTGGGTAAAAAGCTGTTGGGGCTTGAAAAGTGGTAGAATTTGGTTATTGGTTATTAATTATTGGTTATTGGTTATTTTAACTTGGTTCAAGTTTTAAACTTGAACCAAGTTCTTACACCCATTAAAATAGGTCAAAATGGATAAAAAACAACTTTATACGACGCTCAATAATGGTGTGAAAATGCCATTATTGGGCTTGGGTGTTTATGATATGTACAGTAAAGAAGCCGAACAAGCGACTTCTTGGGCTTTAGAAATGGGCTATCGGCTCATAGATACAGCCTCGATGTACGAAAATGAAAAAGAGATTGGCAAGGCTATTCGTGAAAGCGGTATCCCAAGAAGGGACATTTTTTTAACGACAAAAGTGAACAATGCCGACCAAGGCTATGATTCTACGTTGAAGGCTTTTGAAATGAGCATGAAAAAGCTGAATTGTGGTTATATTGATTTGTATTTGGTGCATTGGCCTATGAAAAATACTCGAAAAGATACTTGGAAGGCTTTAGAACGGCTTCATACTGAGGGGGTGGTACAATCAATTGGGGTGGCGAATTATCTTGAACCTTTTTTAATGGAATTGGAATCCTACGCGGGCATAGTGCCTGTGGTGAATCAAGTGGAATTTAGTCCATATTTATACCTTAAAAACTTGCTCGAAATCTGTCAAAATAAAGGAATCGTATTGCAGGCATACACGCCGCTTGTGCGAGGGATGCGCATGAATGACCCTAAATTAGTGCTTTTATCTGAAAAATATGGTAAAACACCGGCTCAAATGATACTCCGTTGGGCTGTTCAGCAAGGAGTTTCTACCATTCCAAAATCTGCTAATAAAATCCGTTTAGAAGAGAATTTTAACATTTGGGATTTTGAAATGA
>JANMYC010001471.1:0-6332 GCA_031381715.1 Saprospiraceae bacterium | reverse complement strand
GTTGATGATAGCTCCACGATCGGCGACAGCATCGGAATAGGAGTCGCTCTAAGAGAGATTGCGATCGACACAACGACTTTCGCGACTTACACGGTCTCGGTCACCGTGTCCGGTCTGAACGGTCTTCACGCGATTCTATTACGGGCGAATGGTTGAAACCCCAAAACTTAGGGACACCGATAAACAGTGCTTACGACGATATTTCTATCTCATTTGCGGATAGTACATGGGGCGCATTTACGTCTAACCGGAGTGGACGCGGGGATGATGTTTTCTTTTTTAAAATAAAAAATCAATCTTTAATTTCTCCTACGGATACTTTGGCAACAAGTGCTCTAACTGCGGATAAAGTTAGTGGATTTACCTTCGATATAGAGTCCAGTAACCCTTATGTGGCAGATGCTATGGATTTAGAGAATGACCTCACTGATGTAGAAATTACGAAGCCTTCTGAAACCTACCTCAGTAAAATCTATCAAGGGATAGAGAGTGGTGCTTTGAGGGTCAATAGTAAATATATCGTCGAAAATATCCTTTTTGATACGACGGATACCACCAAATTGACAAGCGAAATGAAGACTGAATTGGATAAATTAGCAGTATTCATGACTGAATATAGGAAAATAATAGTCGAAATAGGTGCACATACTGAGGGGGCCGGCGATAGGAAAATATTGAAAGCCCATTCACAGAAATTGGCTGAAGCGATGGTTCAATATTTGATTGACAACGGAGTGAAAAGCAAACAATTGATGGCAAAAGGATATGGCAGTGTAAGACCCTTAAAAGATTGTCGAGAAGGAGGCTGCACCGCCGACGAAGATTTACAAAACCGCCGAATTGAACTAAAGATTTTGAAACTCTAATGCTTTTTAAAAATTAAACTTTACTCTTAATAATTACTTTCGCATAAATACGTTAGGAGAACCATACAAGTGTTCAGCCTTTTACGTGAAGTATTTGACAGTTATTTTAGCTTAAAATACCTAAAACTGAACACTCTTACTTGGTATTAAATCAGTTTTAAATATTTTTTAAAAGCAATCAATCAACTTTATGAAAAGGTTTTTTCTTTTTAACGTTCTAATCCTCTCTTTTTTTAGCGCCCAATCGCAGACTTTTCCTCAAGGTAGTATGAGTTTTTCAGCAGGATATGGAGTTCTCTCTTACGGAAACATCGCTGTACGACTTATTGAGAATGAATTGAATTATAAGCCAACCAGTAAAGGTCCTTTTTATTTTAAAGGCGAATATGCCGTGGCTGATAATTTTACAGTGGGATTAAATGTGAATACTTCCAGTCTGTCAGCAACATTTAATGTGGATTCGGTAAAGTACACCGGTAATCTCAAATTCGGCTCAACAAGCGTCATATTGAGAGCAAATTACACTCTATCAGTGGCATCTGACAAAGGAGGCATTTATTTTGGAGTGGGGCTCGGCTATAAAAAAGCGAAATTGAGTTATTATGACGATAATCCTTACAAATCTTTGGACGGAAGCATTAATATACCCTTACCCGTTACTTTTGAGGGAACGATTGGATATAAGTATTTTATCACTGAAAATATAGGATTGTATGCTGAAATGGGCATTACAAGGTCTTTATTTCAGATAGGTCTTACTTCTCGATTCGGAACAAATAGAGCGAATTAATTAGCGGATTATTCGCTACTGGCGAATAATTTTAGTAAATTTGCAAGCGATTAAAGCCATTTATGGGCTTTAATCGCTTTTTAGTTGGTAGAAAATATCGAATTTTCTATATATTTTAATAAAAACCTGTATTTTTAACCAATTTTTAGAAAAGTGCTTAAATTTGTGCACTTTTTTAATCATTGTATTAAAAATAAATCTTCTTTATTTTGGGTGTTTCTTCTTAAGGTAACCCCCTCAGTATAAACCTTAAAATTATTTACTATAGATTCTCAAAAGTTTATTATTATCAATTTTAAATATTCTTGTTATGGCATTTGATATTAAAATGGTCAAGGCGTTTTATAAGGAGTACGCCAATAAAATAGAGGCAGCTCGTCAGAAATTAGGGCGTCCGATGACTTTATCTGAAAAAATTCTTTATGCACATTTGCATGATGATTCACCGATGAAAGACTTCAAACGGGGTGGTGACTATGTATTCTTTTCTCCTGACCGCGTAGCAATGCAAGATGCAACTGCTCAGATGGCATTGTTGCAATTCACGACTTGTGGTCGTAAAAAAGTAGCTGTTCCTTCAACTGTTCACTGTGATCACTTGATTCAAGCGAAAGTAGGTGCTTCAGCGGATTTGCAACGTGCAGAACTCGAAAACTCTGAAGTATATTCCTTCTTGAGAGACGTTTCTAATAAATACGGTATTGGATTCTGGAAACCAGGTGCGGGCATCATTCACCAAATTGTTTTGGAGAACTATGCTTTCCCAGGCGGTTTGATGATTGGAACTGACTCACACACTGTAAATGCGGGTGGATTGGGTATGGTAGCGATAGGTGTTGGTGGTGCTGATGCTGTGGATGTAATGGTAGGTTTGCCTTGGGAGTTGAAAATGCCCAAATTAATAGGTGTGAAGTTGACGGGTAAAATGAAAGGCTGGACTTCAGCGAAAGATGTAATTTTGAAAGTAGCGGGTATCTTGACTGTAAAAGGTGGCACTGGTGCTATTGTTGAATATTTCGGTTCGGGTGCGCAATCATTGTCTTGTACTGGTAAAGGTACTATTTGTAATATGGGTGCCGAAGTTGGTGCTACGACTTCAACTTTCGGTTACGACAAAACAATGGAGCGTTACTTGAAAGCAACAGGTCGTGCTGACGTGGCGCGTTTGGCTAATAAAGCTAAAAAAGAATTAACTGGTGACCCTGAATGTTACGCAAATCCGGAGCAATATTTCGACCAAGTGATAGAAATTAACTTATCGAAATTGGAGCCACATATCAATGGACCATTCACGCCGGATTTGGCTTGGCCTATTTCAAAATTTGCGGCAGCTGTTAAAAAGAACGGCTATCCTCAGAAATTATCAGTTGGTTTGATTGGCTCATGTACCAATTCAAGTTACGAAGACCTTGACCGCGCGGCATCATTGGCTAAGCAAGCAGTTGCTAAAGGTTTGGTGGCAGGTTCTGAGTTTACAATTACGCCGGGTTCGGAGCTTATCCGCTATACAGTTCAACGGGATGGTTTATTGGATTCTTTTGAAAAAATTGGGGGTGTTGTATTAGCAAATGCTTGTGGTCCTTGTATTGGTCAGTGGGCACGTCATGGCGCGGAGAAACAAGAGAAAAACTCAATTATTACATCTTTCAATCGTAACTTCTCTAAGCGTGCCGATGGCAATCCAAATACCCACTCATTTGTAGCGTCTCCTGAAATGGTAACAGCTATGGCAATCGCGGGTGATTTGACATTCAACCCATTGAAAGATACGCTCACAAACTCTAAAGGTGAGCAAGTGAAATTAGATCCGCCCACGGGACAAGAGTTACCACCAAAGGGTTTTGCGGTTGAAGATGCAGGATATTTGGAGCCAGCTAAAAGTGGCTCAAAAATTAAAATATCGGTTGATAAAAAATCTAAACGGATTCAATTATTGAAACCATTTGTGCCTATTTCTTCTGCTGAGGTAAAAGGTATGAAATTGCTGATAAAAGCTAAAGGAAAATGTACAACTGACCACATCTCAATGGCAGGTCCTTGGTTAGAATTCCGCGGTCACTTGGAGAATATTTCTAATAACTGCCTTATCGGAGCTATTAACTTCTTTAATGACCAAGCGAATAAAGTATTGAATTCAGTAAAAGGAGAATATTTAGGCGTGCCTGATTCTGCGAAAGCATACCAAAAAGCAGGAATTGGAACTATCGTATTCGGTGAAGAAAACTATGGCGAAGGTTCAAGCCGTGAGCATGCCGCTATGGAGCCTCGCTTCTTGGGTGTGAAAGCAATCGTTGTGAAATCATTCGCCCGTATCCACGAGACGAATCTGAAAAAACAAGGTATGTTAGCACTCACTTTTGCTGATACTGCTGATTATGAAAAAATTCGCCAAGATGATTCAATTGACATCGAAGGGCTTGATTCATTTGCTGCGGGTAAAAACTTGAAGATAGTACTGAATCACTCTGATGGCACAAAAGAATTATTTGAGGTGAAACATACATATAATTCTCAGCAAATTGAATGGTTCCATTCAGGCTCAGCATTGAACAAAATTCGTAAAGATTTAGGTATGTAATACCGGATTTATCCATTTTAATAGAATAAAAGCCGTTTTGGGTTTACCTAAAACGGCTTTATTTGTTCAAAAAAGGGACATTTTAACGTATTTTGCAACAATACTTCATCTAATTAGTTTATTCTAAGACAAAAAGAAATGGTTTCTAAAATAATTGTGCATCTTTGCATCTTTAAAATTTTTAATTTTTTAAATTCATAAATAATATGAAAGGTACAGTAAAGTTTTTCAATGAATCAAAAGGATTTGGTTTCATTACAGATGACTCAAACGGCGAGGAAATATTTGTTCATGCTTCAGGCTTAATCGACAAAGTTAAAGAAGGTGATAAAGTTACTTACGAATCTGCGCGTGGTAAAAAAGGAATGAATGCAGTTGACGTAAAGTTGGCATAATCATTTTTTTGTCAAGCTCAAAACACTCTCTACTTTTTAAATACTGTCTAAAAAAAATCACACAAGATATATTTTCACACAAGTATTTTTAATTTAGTATTTCCACTCCAACTTTGAGATCCACTATCCAATGGGGCATTTCGGCTGAATAAGCTAAATGCCCCATTGTTTGTAATGCACGTACTATTTGTACAATTAGAATACCCCCTCAGTATTGGTGCTCGGAATTACAGATTTGTTTTTTTAAAAGTAATCAATCCAGTCATTCGTGTTAGCACCTGCAATTAATTATACACCCAAATAATTTTAGGTAAAAATTGAAAATAGTTTTACCTTTAAAATGTACTTTTAAAAATCACAACACTATGGTAATTAGTATTAAAAACCTTCATAAAAGCTATGGTTCAAGCCACATACTGAGGGGTATCAATTTGGATGTCGAGCCGGGCAAAATTATTGGATATATTGGACCCAACGGCGCGGGCAAAAGCACAACTATCAAAATTTTAACGGGTATTATCCCAGATTTTGAGGGAGATGTCAGTGTTTTAGGCATGGATGTCCGTGAAAATCCAATAGATGTAAAACGGCGAATCGGGTTTATTCCCGAAAACGCTATGCTTTATGAGTCCCTTACCCCCATCGAATATCTGACTTTCATAGGTCAACTGCACAGCCTGCCCGTGGAGGATATCACTCGAAAATCGCAAAATCTCCTACAAGTCTTTGGTCTATATGATGTAAAAGACAACCGAATGACCACCTTTTCAAAGGGGATGCGCCAAAAAGTGTTGCTTATATCGGGCATGATTCACAATCCTGAAATTATATTTTTAGATGAACCGCTTTCGGGCTTGGATGCTAATAGCGTGATTTTAGTGAAAGAGATATTGATGAAACTAAAACAAGAGGGTAAAACCATTTTTTATAGTTCTCATATCATGGATGTGGTTGAAAAAATCTCTGATAGGATTGTCTTAATTGATAAAGGTTGGATTATTGCCAACGGCAGTTTTGATGAGTTACAGGCATCGTCAAAATCTTCCTTAGAAGAACTTTTTTCTAAAATGACGGGTAACCAAGAGACGGATAAAAAAGCCAATGACTTTTTGGATGCTTTAAAATACTAAATTTCAAAATGGAAAATATACTTATTAAATTCATCGGATTATTCAGGAAAGTGTACGAATCGGCGGGTATAAATTTTGACCAATTACAAGCTATTGTGCGGACTAAACTCATGATGGACAATAGACGTGGCAGCGCATCTTTTATTCAAGGTCGCCATCAGAGTAAAGAATCGAATTCTAAGTTTGTAATAGTTTTGGTGATATATGCTCTTTTGGGTGCTATTACGTCCGTTTTTATGGGCGTAGGCGGCTTATTAGGAATAGCCATAGTCCATTCTTTTATATTAACGTTTTTGGCATTGACGCTGGTGAGCGATTATTCCTCCGTTTTACTCGACACCGCTGATATGTCCATTTTAATGCCTCGCCCAGTTGATAGCAAAACCTTATTTGCAGCTCGTTTGACCCATATTTCACTCTATGTCGGGCTTCTTACATTAGCAATGGCGTTTGTGCCGATGATAGTGGCGGGCGTCAAATATGGGATATTTGGCGGTATAATATTCGTCTTTACTGCTTTATTGATGGGCATATTTGCCGTTTTTTTTACCAGTTTTATATATCTTTTGCTTT
>JANMYC010001517.1:0-1701 GCA_031381715.1 Saprospiraceae bacterium | reverse complement strand
CCTATCCTCTTTATGGGTTTGAGCCTTGCAATAAGTGCTCAGAATAAAGACGTTTTGAAAACAGATGCCATTAAAAATTTGGATGGCAAATATGCTGAATATAAAAAAATTGCCTTAAAAATCTGGGAACACGCCGAAGTGGGCTTTCAAGAAGTAAAAAGCTCTGAATTGCATCAAAAAACTTTGAAAGATGCAGGTTTTAGTGTTCAAGCGGGTGTTGCAGAAATTCCAACGGCTTTTGTCGCTACTTTTGGAGAAGGAAAACCTGTGATTGGTATTTTAGCGGAGTTCGATGCTTTGCCAGGTCTTGCCCAAACCGCTGAACCCATGAAAACACCCATTAAAGGTCAAAGAGGTGGTCATGGCTGCGGACATCATTTATTCGGTACAGCTTCCATTGCGGCGGCAATTGAGTTGAAAAACACCATGATTAAAAATAAAATAAAAGGCACGATTAAGCTCTACGGCACACCGGCTGAAGAAGGTGGCGCGGGGAAAGTATATATGGTGCGAGCGGGCTTATTTGATGGTGTAGATGTGGTCATACATTGGCACCCAGGCGATGGCAACTCAGCCAATCCATCCTCATCGTTGGCAAATGTATCAGCGAAATTCAGATTCAAAGGCATATCCGCCCACGCGGCAGGTGCACCTGAAAAAGGACGTTCAGCATTGGATGGAGTGGAAGCCATGGATAATATGGTGAATATGATGCGTGAACACATACCTCAAGAATCTCGCATCCATTATGTCATCACAGATGGTGGAAAGGCACCCAATGTTGTACCTGATTACGCGGAAGTTTATTACTATTGCCGCCATCCCAAGCGTGACGTAGTCAAAGAGCTCTTTGAACGCATTGTAAAATGTGCCAATGGAGCCGCTATGGGTACTGAAACAACCGTTGAATATGAGATGATTCACGGTGCATACGACCTTCTGCCCATCAAAGTTTTGGCTAAAAATATGTATGAAAATCTACAACGCGTGGGTGGTGTAACTTATACGCCCGAAGAAATTGCGTTCGGTAAAAAATTGCAAGAGACATTCGTTTCCAAAACCCGACCTGAGATTACCGATGCGAGTAAAATCGCCCCTTATGTGGATGAAAGTTATCGGACAGGTGGTGGTTCTACGGATGTTGGAGATGTGAGTTGGGCAGTTCCCACGGTGGGAATGCGCGCTGCTACGTGGATTCCCGGAACGCCAGCGCACAGTTGGCAGGCAGTGGCGTGTGGCGGTACCGATATTGGCATAAAAGGGATGATGGTTGCAGCCAAAACATTGACTTGCACAGGTCTTGATTTATTGCTCGACCCAACTCTAATCAATCAAGCCAAAGAAGAATGGATTAAGGCGCGCGGGGCTGATTTTAAATATACACCCTTGCTCGGCAATAGAAAACCAGCTTTGGATTATCGGAATAATGGTGGTAATACTGAATAAACTATTCATTCTCTACCCCCTCAGTATTTTACGATTTTTTAATAAAAAAAACGAGTCCTCACATGAAACAAGGACTCGTTTTTTTTTATTAAAAACCTAAAAAAGCCTATTTTACATTTATCAAATAAGGGATACGCATTTGAGGTCCTTTCATGGCTTGAAGCTTTTTAAAATGGTCATAATAGGCATAATAATCGCCTAATTCCTGTTTAATAGCCGTTTTTGCCATATCATCTGAAGGTTTTTCCCCCGTCA
>JANMYC010001395.1:0-1562 GCA_031381715.1 Saprospiraceae bacterium | reverse complement strand
CCCGCTATGAGTAAATGCGGCATTTTAGCCAAATCCGCTACAAATACCTCATTTGAAATGGTTTTACCCAATGCAATTGGCAAATCCATATCCGAACGGCGGAATTTTTCACTTGCCAACACTTCTCGCAACGAAACCACTTGTTTGCTCTTATTGGGCACTTCAATACCAATCGTACCACGTCCTGGAATCGGCGCAATGATACGAATACCCAAAGCTGCCAAACTTAAGGCAATATCATCTTCCAAGTTTTTAATTCTTGAAATACGCACACCTGGGGCAGGGATAATTTCGTAAAGTGTGACTGTGGGTCCGATTGTCGCCCGGATTTTAACAATTTCAATTTTATAATTCAGAAGCGTTTCAATGATTTGGTCTTTGTTTGCTTCTAATTCTGCTCTATCTATTTCAACTTTTTGGTCTTCGTAACTATCTAAAAGAGGCAAAACAGGGTATTCGTAACCCGATAAATCCAATGTAGGGTCATAAGGCGTTGAAATATCGCCATACGGTTTTTCACCAAAAAGAGCGCCTTGCACGCCTGCTGGGATTTTCGGAAGTTCCTCTACACTGCCCACTTCATCAGATACTGAGGGGATAATGGCAGGTGTTTCTTCTATTTCTAATTCAGTTTCCCCTACTTTAAGGCTAATTTTAGGATTGGATGTAGTAGAAGGTGCTTTTATATCCAGCTCATCATCGTCATCGTAGTCCAATAAAAGCGTGTTTTTAGGTACTGATACTGAGGGGGGTAAATCCAAGGCATCTTCTATGACATTCCTATCACCTGCTTTCATGGGTGCAAATGACATAGATTCATCTTCATTGAATGTAGCGATAATATCCTTTTTACCCGTTTTCTCACTCGGTAAAACAGTAAAACGGCGTGGTGAGAATGTCTGATTTTTATATCTATCATCCCAAATGCTCAGAATTGCCGCTTTTAATTGCGAAAAAGCAGTATTGAAAGTCAAACCCTTGAGGTCGGGATTGTATGTCCAAATAATAAGGAACGCAATAATGAATATAACCAAAATCAGCATACCAAATACGCCCACAAAATTAATCAACCAAGCACTGACCGAGCGCCCAAAATTACCGCCAAACGAAAAATCAGCCCTAAAAAATATAAAGCCCAGAAGCATGGATAAACCCACCATCCAAATGATAGAGGTACGCAATCTATTTTTAAAACGGCTTAAAGGCACTTCATTGATAATACCTAAACCATATTGAAATAAGAGATAAATTATGAAAAATGAAGGTATCCCGAAAAGCCAGTACATCACAAAATGCGATACGACAGCACCCAAGCGTCCGAGCCAATTGGAAACTTCTATATCTTGAAAAATGAGGTCAAATTGAAATTGCCAGACCTTGTCTTGGTCTTCTTTCCAAGTAAAGAGATATGAAAAACAAGCGATGAATAAATATGATGCTAAAAAAAGCAGAAATATTCCCAATATTTTCGGGTTGCGTGGATCATCGCCCAATATTTTAGATTTAGCCATTCGTTTCCTCTTAAAAAATTACAGTGTCATTATAGTGTGCACAAAACCGTT
>JANMYC010001375.1:0-1787 GCA_031381715.1 Saprospiraceae bacterium | reverse complement strand
ATTTCCCTTACTCTACGTTAAATTGTTTTTAAATAATTCATTATTTCTCAATCAATTTGCCTTGATTAAGAAAAATATAAGAACCAATTTGGGTAGTTTATTTTTTACTTTATCCCTAAACTACTTATTAGGTGTGAATCATGCAACTTATTCTCAAAGTTGTGTAACGTACCCCCTCAGTAAAATGCACACCTTTGTACCGTTGTGAAGATTCTTTCACTGCTACACAGCCTTTTGGCAATAAAAACAATAAAAATGAAGAACATAATTATAGTATCAGCAATCACATTGGGTTTTGCCATATCTATGACTGCTCAGACTGATAAGGAAACACACCTAAAAAAGGATATGAAGAACTTAGATAAGCGCGAGGCAGCCATCAAAAAAGAAAAACAAGAAGTGAGAAAAGAGTTGCGAAAACTGGAAGGGGAAGAGGTAAGTGCAGAAGCAAAACAACATTTTGATACTGATTTCATCGCAACCACCGATGCAAGATGGGAAAGAACCGCGCATTTCGATGAAGTCGCTTACACTAAAGATGGTCAGATGTCAAAAGCTTATTATGATACAGATACAAAATTAGTGGGCACTACTTCCAATAGAACTTTCGAAGAATTGCCGGCAAAAGCACAAAAAACCATCAATCGAAAATACCGAAGTTATAAATCAGGAGACGTTATTTTATTTCACGATAACGAATTTAATAGAAGCAATATGGTTTTGTACAACCAACAATTCATAGACAATAACAATTATTTTGTGGAAATGAAAAGTGAAAACAAAAGAATTGTATTACGCGTGAACATGGAGGGCGATGTATTTTATTTCACACAAACCAAATAAGTCATGAAACTTTTCATAATCTTTTTAGTAACAGTCGTTGTGGGAGCGTCTCTTTTGGGAGATACCTCCAAAAAGAAACTAATTGCCTCCAATATCGCCAATAACGATTTAGATAAAACGGCGAACAACCCGGCAATTGATTTTATGGTAGGCAATTGGAGCGGAACGGGTTTTGTAACCGACGCCAACGGGATGCAACAATACATCGAGATGCAAGAGAATAACGTGAAATTATCTGAAGATGAATATCAAATAGTCGGTATTGGTAAAAATCCAGCGAATGGATATATCTATTCTTATAATAAATTGATATTCTACAATACCAAAATGAATGCTTGGTACGCAAAAGGTAAAATCAATGAGAATATTCTGCACGATAGCCGTATCGTTTTAGGTGAAAATATTGTATTTTCATATTCTTATTATGATATCAATTCCGTACTCATCCGTCACATCACAACCCGAGAGGGTGATGATATATTTACCGAAACTAAAGAGAAATGGGGACAAAATGGTTGGGATAAAACAGCCTGGGTACGCATGACGAGAATTTCGACTAACATCAATAAGCCTTTTAATAGGTAATTTTAAAAATGTTTACTTATTTATAAATGGCCCCTCAGTCATTATCTCCGCTATTGCCCAGGAAAAAAAGATAAGCAACAATTGTAACTTAGCCCCATGAAAAATACAATTAACATTTTGGAGATACTCCAAAATATCATGGGAGCAAGGTAGAATTTTCCTATATTTAACATAAATATAATTATGGATAAGAGTGGGTGTTGTTATGGTGGGAGGGTTTTGACGTGGAAAATAGGCATATTACCAGCGTTATAGGTCGAAATTCAGAGATAAATAAAATGCACACTAAACGCACTTAAGTGCACTTTATCCGAATATAGTGCGCTTTAAACGGATTGCATTCGGATACTACTCGAATT
>JANMYC010001180.1:0-2683 GCA_031381715.1 Saprospiraceae bacterium | reverse complement strand
CAAAACGAACAGTATTAGCTATCTCTGGAAAATCTTTTTGCAAAGCGGGAGCTAACGGACCAGGCGTAACAGCCACATCATAGATTGTTCCCGCTTGATTTTGCTTTTCCGTTAGGCGGTAAATATTATCTCGATGGGTATGAAAAACATCATACTGCAATTCATTCCAAATAAAGACGCTGATGACAAGACAACACGCCATACTCAACGCCAAACCAATGATGTTTACGGATGAATAAACCTTGTTTTTCCAAATATTGCGCAAAGCAATTTTTAAATTGAATTGTAGCATAATTTTTATTTTTTATTTTTTAAATGAAAGTACCCCCTCCGTCAAGCAGAGCATGATGGCGCGAAACGCGCTCATATTTCGAGGCTTTTTACTCCGACTTCAATACTTTAACAGGGTCAATTTGCCCTGCACGAATGGTTTGAGATAGGACAGTCAAAAGCCCGACTATGGCAACCAAACCAAAACCAATACCTGTATTTATGAGCCCTAAATCAACATGACTACCCATTATTTTTCTTAATAAATTACCACAAAACAAACCCGCAGGAATGCCTATAAACCCAGCAATGACGATAAGAACCCCAAAATTTTGGGTAATTGTCCATACCAATTTTACTTTGCTTGCGCCCAATACTTTTCTGATGCCGAGTTCTTTGGTTCGTATTTCTACGGAATAACTGGCTATGCCTAAAATGCCCAAAGCGGCGATAATCATGACTAAAAGAGCGAAAAATGCGAAGAAACCTATTCTATCTGCACTATTTCCTTCTAAATAACGCTCTTTTAAATTATGAATATTTGCCGTTTTTTCAGGGAAATTGCTCTTCCATAAGGCTTGACAGGCTTTGGTCACTGCCAATTCAGTATTCGGTTTTATTTTTATGGTTAAGGCGACTATTTCTTTGGGCAAATACCGATACATCAAAGGGATTGGATGACCAATAATTTGATTGGGCATGATGCCGATGACTTGTACATGCACAGAGTCTAATAAAAGATTTTGCCCCACCATTGCCTCCGATTTTGACCCTATTAATTTTGCGGCAGCTTCATTCATCAATACATATTGCTCGATATTTTGGGGCATGTTCTTGGGAAAATTTTGCCCATATTTTAATCGAATACCTTCTGTTTCAATTGTTTTTGGGTCAATACTCACATAGTTTATTTTCTGAATTTTATCCGCTCGTTTTATGGAACAATTGCCCATTTTATAAGCATCATAAAACCAGTTAGTTGCCAAAGTGGTTTCGACTTGGCTTAATTGGTTTATTTCATTCTGGATATTTTCATATTTTTCACCTTTCAAATCAAGTGTCAGAACATTAGGCGGCACGATTGCACTAACCGTCGCATTGTTTTTTCTTTCATAATCCGTCAATATCACAAAAAACACCATAAGCATTATGGTCACTGAAAACTGTACAACTATCAAGACTTTATAAATAGCGACACCCTGTAACAGTTTGATATTCTTCATTTTACGCAAAATCTGAACGGGTTGAAAAGCGGATAACAACCATGAAGGAAACGCCCCTGCCACTAAACCCGTGAAGATAGCGTAGGTCAATAAGCCTAAAATTAAAGGCGCATCAAAACGAAATTCTACGTTGATATCGGGGATGTAATTCATCAAAAGATTGACAAATGGCACTGTAAACAACAAGGCAAACAGGGAAACAAGGGTTGCTTCCATTAAAAATTGACCGATAATTTGACTCCTTGTTGCGCCAATCGTTTTGCGAACACCAATCTCTTGTGCGCGCGAAAAAGCACGCGCCAAAGACAAACTGATATAATTGAAAGCTGATAAAAGGGTTAAGGAAAAAATGAGAAATAGCAGCGTTTTTATGCCCGTCATATTGATACCTGCATTGGGGTCATTGTTAAGATCTCCATTGCGCGGGGTAATATCGTCTAAGGGTTGTGCAAAAAATTGCAGATTGCTTTTATCTATTTTTCTATTATAGTTTTGAAGCGTTGTGTTGAGTTGACTTAAATTGTCTTCTGATTTTAAACGGGCGTAAATTGCAGCATTCTTGAAGTCTCCCCAATTTTGTGATATATTGCTGATTGCGCCCTTTTTTTCAAGCATTTCGGCAGAATTGATAGAGCACATTGCCTCAATTGGCAGATGCGTTTGTAAAGGTGGGTCTTGAATAATGCCTGAAACTGTATAAGAGCCTAAGTTTTCAAACTGAACCGTTTGCCCAACTGCAGGAGCGTTACCAAAAATTTGTTTGGCCGTTTTTTCAGTTAAAAAAAGTGCCGTGGGGTTATTGGCGAGACTTTGTGCATTGCCAGATAATAATTTAAAACCAAAAACATCAAAAAAAGAAGGCTCTGAAAACGTCATGTCAATAGGCACATCGCCGCCGTCAGTTTGCAAATTATGTTTTCCACCCAGACGCACTTTTACCGTTTTTTCAACAAAAGAAGTATTGTCCATTTGAGCCGCCAAAGGCAGAGGAGCAGTTGCCCATCGGCTCTGTTTAGCATCAATTGTTTCTTGCGTCAGTATCCGAACGATTTGATTAAATTTGGGGTGAAAATGATCCGCGTCATGATTGGCTTTTAATTTTGCAAAAAGAATAACACCTACCGCCATGCTCAATGACAAGCCTAAGATATTGACAAATGAAAAAAGCTTGTTTTTCCATAATGTACGTA
>JANMYC010001155.1:0-4196 GCA_031381715.1 Saprospiraceae bacterium | reverse complement strand
TCTCTTTATGAAGCATGAGGTTGAAGAAGCCATAGCGGTGATGAATCAACTTGAAGTCATAAAGAGATGAATCGCTTTATTTAATTCGTCTCGAATTGTTTTTTTTCCAATGGATTGGTCTTATTTTGCATTGTTTTATTTTTTTACAATGCAAAGACCTATAATCTTTTGCAAACTTTTAGTAGTTGTGAAAGATTTTTACTAATCTTTTATGGCTTTTTTTAATTATTGACAAATCGGTGCACAAATACCTTTTGCATACTTCTTTCTACCTAAATCATTAATTATCAAATAGTTACCATGTTTCTTTATCACGCCAAGTTAATAAACTATCTCACCAGCCCCAACCCCACCCTATTCGGCAAAGTCATAAACCCATCTTCAAGGATGAAACCGCTTTTTACGACATCTTCTGCGAGGTCAAAACTGCCATCAAGGTCGATATATTTAGTATTTTTACAGCCGTAAGCCGCGTGAAGAGCTGCCGTTATCCCTACGATACTTTCATCATTACAGCCCCAAAACAGGTTGATATTAGAATATTTGGCAATATTCGCGATTTCAATGGCACTCGCAATACCGCCACATTTCATCAATTTTATGTTAAAAATGCCGAACGGTTTGTCAGCAGCTAATTGAAAAGCGGCTTTTCCATCGTGAAGGCTTTCATCGGCGGCCAATCGCTTTCTGATTTCGGGCGGGAGGTTGCGGACATCCCCCTCAGTACCCACGGGCGTTGGCTGCTCCACAAGCTCCACGTTGAGGTGTTCCGTTCTTTTAAAAAATTCAAAAACCTTAGCCACTCGATAACCTTGATTAGCATCCACCCGCAATTGAAAATCAGTGCCAAATTGCTCACGCAACTTCACCAATCGTTCAATATCTTCTTCAAAATTGACCCCTATTTTTACTTTTAAAGCTTTAAAACCTTTATCAAAATACTCTTTGGCTTCTTCTAACGTATCCGCCACACCTTTAATACCAATCGTCACCGAAGTAGGCATTTTACGGATTTTTTGATTGTAAAATTTCACAACGGGAATGCCCAAATATTGCCCAAAAGCATCATAAAGGGCAATATCTATCGCCGCCAAAGTCCCCGGTTTATGCGGAAAAGCGCGTTTCACCTCGCTAATCATACTAAATATTTCACCAATATTGCGTTTCGTAAATTTCTGCACAATGTCAGATTGTAGGTTTAAAAACGCTTCGTCCACGTCCTCGCCCACTACCTCTTTAGCAGGATTCGCTGCCCCAATTCCCACAATTCCGTTGGATAATTCGACCTCTACAAATACACTTTCAACGTCCGAAATAGTTTTAAAAGCTATCGTGTAAGGACGTGTCAACGCCAAATTTTTTTTATAGACCTTAATAGATTTTATTTTCATACTGATTCTACTGATTTAAATGTGGCTTCAAAATGCCAAAATAGGAATATTTTACGTAAAAACGCCAAGAGATTATGGGAAATCTCTTGGCGTTTTTTTTAAAAAAGTATTTCTAAATACTATATATCTGACTTATTTTCAGCAAATTTTACTTTATTGTATATTTCGCTAACTGCAATAGATAGGTTAAACTCTCGTAACTGTATCATTTCATCTATTTGATCATAAAAATCAAATGTCCACCTATTCCCTTCTTTAACGCATACTTGCACGAACATTTCCTCTTGTGAAACAATCATATAATATTTTAAAGTGGGCAATGACGTATATTCTTTTATTTTAATACCGGAATCCGTCTTCCAAGAACCTTCCGAAGCTACTTCCACCATTATAACAGGTTGCTTTATCAGATATTCATCCTCATCATCCGACTCAGGCGCAACCACCAAATCGGGATAGCGATAAACATTTCGAGGGTTTATCTCAGCTTTAACATCATGAGTGAAAATTTCAAAGCCTTTTTGTTCCAAATTAGCATGCCATTTTATCAAGATGTTTCGCGCTATTCTGTTTGCTTTTTTTGCTTCGCCCGGCATTTCTATAAGTTTTCCATAGTGAAATTCATGACGAACCTCAGAGTTTTTCTCTAACTCAAAATATTCTTCGGCAGTATATAGCCTTCTTATAGCGGTACTTACAGTTGTCATGCAATCTTTTTTTACAAAAATAAAGAATTTTAATCTAAAACCAAATTTTTACATTTGGACTCTCTTTTTTAAAATTTCCACTATCTCCCCTACCCCATCTTCCAAAGGCAACACAACGGGAATACCCAATTCCCCCCTCAGTATCGCCTGTTTTTGGCGGGCTTCGGCGAGCGTCAAACCATGCGTATTGAGCGTGACGGCTATCACTTCCGAGCCGTACATTTTAATTAAAGCGATTTCACTCGCCACGCTGGGGATTTCAGCCATGATATTATCCTCCGTGCCTTCATAATATTTTCGAGCGGGCATCGCTTGCAAAACCACCCATTTGGCTTGACCTGAAAGCAGCAATTCTGCCCCCGTGGGTCCAATCGGGTTGCGTAAAGCGGATTGTCCGTTGAGGAATATCACATCGGGTTGGGCTTCGGTATCGCATTTTATGATTTGAGTTTCCAACTCACCCGTTACGAAGTCATTTAAAGTGGAATCTAATATAAAAGCATATTTTCCATCTTGCATCCAACCCGTTTGTCCCGTCGAAATCATTTCGGCTTTTAATCCCTGTTTTCGACACTCTTGCACTAAAAATCGGGAAGTTGTCCGTTTTCCCACGGCACAATCCATCCCTAAAACGGCTATTCGAGGCGCTTTCACATCCTTTATTTGTCCCGACCAATATTGCATTTCATACGCCCTTTTGGCTTTTCGGACATCGGTAATTGTCACCTCATATTTTTTAGCAAGGCGCACAAAATCAGGTTTTTCATTTAAAAATTCATGTAAACCGTTGATAACGTTCATTTTATGACGAATAGCCGTTTTTAAAACATCGAGCATTTCAGCAGGAATTTTACCGCCCGCCATCGCCACGCCAATGATGATATACTGAGGGGGTGTCCCTAAATTTTCAACCGCCGTTTTTACATCTTTAAAAATAGGAATATTGCGTTTTTTACCGTCCAAAACCTCACCTGCATCCTGTCCTGCACATACATGATCCACCACACCCACAATATTAAACCTATCAGAACCACGAATTAAGCCGTGTGCCGTTTTGCCATTTTCAGTATTTAAAAGACCTTGCGTCAAAATCAATGCGTTATTTTTAGACATATTTTATGGTATTTTAGCCCGTAGTGCGGAACTCCAGTTCCGCACTGATTTTAATTCGTTTTATGCGGAACTTGGAGTTCCACGCTACTTGGCTCATAAAAATAGTAGTTTCGTTATTTTATTTGCCTATTTTTAATTTATTTTTATTAAAAAAGGGAATTATTTAATTATTGATTAACACATAATATTCTGTATCTTTCTGTATCAATCAATAACTATAATGAAAAATAAAATTTTAAAACTTAGATTAAGCATATATGAGCAACGAAATAACGCCTTTTGAAAATAAAGCTATCCGCAGAGTTTGGCATGATGAGCAATGGTATTTTTCAGTAATTGATGTCATTGCTGTTTTAACTGATAGTCCAATACCCCGTAATTATTGGAATATTCTTAAAAAACGGGAACCTCAGTTGCATACAAATTGTATGCAACTGAAATTAAAATCAAGCGATGGTAAAAACTACAAGACGGATTGCGCTCATACTGAGGGGGTACTTCGCATTGTCATGTCTGTACCTTCGCCCAAAGCTGAGCCTTTGAAATTATGGCTTGCTGAACAAGGCAAACGTACCATTGACGAATTGAATAATCCCGAACTTTTGACGGAGCGACAGGCTGAATATTATAGGCTCAAAGGCTACCCCGAAGAATGGATTGCGCAACGCCTAAAAAATATCGAAATTAGAAAAGAAACATCAATAAATAGAGAGACCATCCTTGGCCGCGGAATGGATAGTAATCATTACGCAGAACACGTGGCTACTAAGACTTCTTAAAAAAAGAAAGGATAAACAGATTAAAGTGTAAGGAGATGGAGTCTGAAGGTGTGAATGCGAAGTTGAGCGTGCTTTATTCATTCAAAGTGACCGTACCTTGTCAATGGGAGTGACATATTTGCGTGCATAATTTTGCAGAGTTCCAGTGATGAATGCCTGGGTGAAGAAGAAGCCGGAGATCCAGTATACCGTAGGGGGCCGGCCCC
>JANMYC010001407.1:0-4825 GCA_031381715.1 Saprospiraceae bacterium | reverse complement strand
GACATTAAAGATATAAAAGTAATCAATGAACATATATATAGTGAATTGATTACCAATGATTTATACTCTCAAACCATTAAAGAAGAACAGCCCGCAATATTTGACTGGCTCGATTTGCAGGATGTGAATGAGCAAGTGATTTTGATTTTGATGCTTTTGGTGAGCATTATAAATATGGTGACGGCTTTGCTGATTTTGATTTTAGAGCGCACTAATATGATAGGTACTTTAAAATCGCTCGGCTCAAGCAATTGGAGTATTCAAAAAATCTTTATTTATTACGGTACACTAATCGTTTGCGTGGGGCTTTTCTTTGGTAATTTGATTGGCATTGGATTTTCGTGGTTGCAACAAAGATTTCAATTTATAAAGCTTTCGGAGTCGGATTATTATTTATCCTACGCGCCCATCAAATTTGATTGGACGATGATTGCTCTTTTAAATATCGGCACATTAGCCATTACGACCTTGTTTTTACTCTTGCCAACCATTCTCGTTCTATCCATCACACCCGTAAAAGCCCTGCGTTTTAAATGAAAATTCCTTGGGTATATCGCCGCGTTAAATTTGCGTTTAGGCAGTATCCCAAGCGTGTGCAATGGCTTTTTACCTATTATTTCCACCCATTTTATCGAAAACCTAAGTTCAGAGCGTTTCCATTGATGCTGGCTGAGTGTTTTTTCTTTTTCGATTTGTACGAAATTATCTCCAACCTTTATAAAAAGGACGCCCGACCACTCACAAAGGCTGAAATACTGAGGGGGTATGAAATATTCGGCGATAGCATTGATTATCAATTGGTTATGATAGATGCCCACGCTGAATTGGTGACTAAAAGCCTGGGCGTGGCTTATGTGAGTTTTAATACTATTAATTCTTGGGGTAAAATGAGTGCTGATATTTTGATACATGAACTGGTTCATGTATGGCAATATCAACATTTTGGAGCGGGTTATATTGCCAATGCTTTGGTCGCCCAAAACACCAAGGAGGGCTATAATTACACCGATTTGAAACTTTCGGATTGGCACGAAGCGGATTCTATTCACAGTTTTAATGCAGAGCAACAAGGGGATTTGGTGAGGGATTATTACCGCTTAAAAACAGGCTTGACTTCTGAGTGGGGTGGGCATACTGTAAAAGACTTACCTAAATTCGAGAAATTTATCAATGAGATACGGATGTCACAAATTTGAATAAAATATAGAGGTTAGTTTTGAGGATTGAGATTGATTCAGTGCTTTTTAATGCAGAACCCTTGAAATGAGATATTTTCAAAAATTTGTTGCACCAAATACCATTGATTAAATTTTTAAAAAATATATTAAATATCATTTTACTTAAGTCATTTGTTTTCAACAGTTTAAAAATAACAAAAAAATAATTGTGAAATCTACACCTTGACTAATAGGAATACAAGTTGTATGTTTGTAGCAGTTACCGAGAAAGCGTCACAATTTCGGAAGTTAATGTGCGATTTCAATAGGAAACGGTATCAAAATAGAATCTTACAATTTTATATTTTTAGCGAAAGGCAAGTGATTTTACGGAATTTATGAGCCCAAGCAAAGCGAATTTTACAATTTTTAAACAAACTTTCAAAATTCACCGTTTTCACTAAATTTTTACGAACGGTGAGGGGCTGCTAATCAGACAATATACACGAGAAAGCTACTATCACAAATAGAAACAAAGCTAAACTTGTTAAAAATACAGAAAATATGTCTTGTACATATTTTGAAAATTAATTTTTAAATGGTTATGAGTACGCTGTCAAAGTCGGGAAAACTTAGGTTTCCCGACTTTATGACGGTTCCAAAAAAGGGAGACGCACAATGTGTCTCCCTTTTTTTCGTTGAAGGAACACTTAGGTTGACTACCATTTTAGTTTGTTAATTTTGTCTAAAATATTTGGCTTGGGTATTGCCTTTAGATTTTTTAGATTACTTTTGCGCAACTTTTAGAGTCGAGGGCATTTTATTAGAATGTACGAATGCTATAATCAAGTGCTTTTTTAAATATTTTTCATTAAAACCTATCAAATGGACCCTTCCAGCTATGATTCGATACTACGCAAAGGTCAATGGACGACTAACGGAGTTGCAAGAAGCGGAAGCGTCTTGCTGGATTAATATCTCTCCACCATTCAGCAGAGAGGAAATTGAGGACTTTTCTGAAAAGTTTCTAATTCCTTCGGACTTCCTAACTGACCCATTAGATATAGATGAACGCCCACGTTACGAACGAGATGAAGATGTCAGACTTGTAATTGTGGCTACTCCTATGCTCAATAATGGGATTGATAAGGAAAATCAATCAATTTATCTTACAGCACCTATCGGTATAATTATCACATTGGACCATGTGGTGACTATTTCTGCTTACGATAATCCAGTTCTTGAGCAGTTTTTGAATGAAAGAGTCAAAAATTTTGACCCCAAGGATGAACAGCGATTTGTGCTCCAGATTTTAGAGCAAAATGTGAATCGCTTTTTGAGCAGTTTGAAAAAAATAAATCATAAACGCAATGTGATTGAAAATGATGTGTACGTATCAAGTCGGAACATGGAAATCAAGCAACTGCTTGGTATCGAAAAGTCATTGGTGTATTTTGTCAATGCCTTGAATGCCAATGAACTGCTTAAAATGAAAATGAAACGCACGGATTTTCTACACATCAAAGACCACGAAGATTTAGTGGATTTGCTCGAAGATTTGATTATCGATAACTCCCAAGCCTTGGAAATGGCTAAAGTTTATACGGATATTCTGGGTGGAACTATGGACGCTTACGCCTCAATCATTTCGAACAATTTGAATATAGTGATGAAGCGTTTGACGACCATTACCATAGTTTTGATGATACCTACATTAGTCGCATCATTTTTTGGAATGAATGTACGGATTCCTTATTTTGATACGGAACATTCGGGATCATTTTTTGTTATTTTAGCAATCTCGTTGGGATTGAGTATGTTGACGGTTTTAGCATTCAGAAAACGCAATTTCTTTTAAACAAATAGGAAAAAATATCATCATTTTTGTTTCAAATCGGATTTCAAGATTATAGAAATCACTTTGCTTCGCTTAGTAATTTCTATAATTTTAAGCCTTATAGAAAATGTCGATTATTTTTTATGAATAACAATAGGTTTGGCTTTTTAATAAAAAAGTACATAACCATTTTTGGTTATATAGTTCGTAAAATGCTTATACTAAAAAAGTAAATCTAAGTGATTGATAGTCAGTGTGTAACAGAACTTATTAACAGAGTTTTAAACACATTAAAAAAGCGAATTCTATGTTAATTTCACTTTATTGATGATACCCCTCAATATTTTTCCACATAGAGTTTTGAACATTGTGGATAACTTATCAACAATAAAAAACAATTGATTATCAATGATTTACGCAAGTTATCCACCAAATGTGTATAACTTTTTTTTTGAGTTTTGGGTTTAAGGTCTAATTTAGTGTTATCAAATACAATTCAGCCATTCAAGGTGTCCGCTCTTAGTAATTTAGAGTAACATACACGTGAGCAAACTGCCACAAACAGACCAACAACAACGAAATGAGTTAGGACATTCACATGCCTATCTTGCACACAGCAAAAACAGCAACATATTAAACCATCTATAATTTGATACTTCTCAAATTGTGCTTATTAATCTATGGATTGAAAAAGCGGGTTTCGAGGAGTCACAATTGTGTCAGCACTATTGCTGTCTAATTATGTGATGAATAATAGCTGCGGTTAATATTTAAAAGCAAACTATATTGTTTTATTATACATAAATAATGTTTTAAAATGTCTGAAATTATTGAACCTATTCTACAAGAAAACGATAAACGATTCGTCCTTTTTCCAATCAAGCACGACCATATTTGGAAAATGTACAAGCAAGCAGTTGCTTCATTTTGGACAGCTGAGGAGGTGGATTTACACGCAGATTTGCAAGATTGGGAACACAAACTCAATGATAATGAGAAGCACTTCGTGAAGCACGTTTTGGCATTCTTTGCAGCATCTGATGGTATAGTGAATGAGAATTTGGTACTCAATTTTATGCGCGAGGTTCAAGTGCCAGAAGCACGTTGTTTTTATGGTTTTCAAGTAGCGATTGAGAATATCCACGCCGAAATGTATTCGCTTTTGATTGATACATATATCAAGAACCCCGTTGAGAAGGATTTCCTTTTCAATGCATTAAGCAATTTGCCTTGTGTTGAAAGAAAGGGTCGTTGGGCAATGAACTGGATAGACAATGCGCCTACATTCGCACACCGCTTAATTGCTTTTGCAGCTGTGGAAGGCATATTTTTCTCAGGTTCTTTCTGTTCAATCTTTTGGTTAAAAAAGCGTGGTTTGATGCCTGGTTTAGCTTTTTCTAACGAATTAATCAGCCGAGATGAGGGATTACATTGCGATTTTGCTTGTTATTTATACTCGCAACTTCAAAATAAACTTGACCCTAAGGAAGTTGAAGACATTATCACTGAAGCAGTGACGATTGAAAAGGAATTCGTAACCGATGCACTTCCAGTTTCATTGATTGGTATGAATGCCGCTTTGATGAATGAATATATAGAGTGTGTGGCGGATAGATTACTTGTTTCTTTGGGCAATAATAAGGTATATGGCACGCCTAATCCATTCCCGTGGATGGAAATGATTTCACTACAAGGCAAAACGAATTTCTTTGAAAAACGTGTGGGTGATTATCAAAAAGCGGGCGTCATGAGTACTAATAAAGAGGATAAAGTATTCTCTATGGAGGATGAGTTTTAAAGACAATTTATCCTTTTCATTCGAAACATTTGG
>JANMYC010000904.1:0-7353 GCA_031381715.1 Saprospiraceae bacterium | reverse complement strand
TTTATTAAAAACCGATAAAAAGGGTTTTTGGAGCAAATAAACAGTACAAGTTATTTATATGTAAAAACTTTCCAAAAGTTTAAAACTTTTGGAAAGTTGAACTTCGATTTTAAACGATTTCACCTCAAAAATGCTTAAAATCGAAGTTCAACTTTCCAAAAGTTTTAAACTTTTGGAAAGTTTTTACATATAAATAACTTGTACTGTTTATTTGCTCCA
The DNA here is from genome assembly GCA_031381715.1 of Saprospiraceae bacterium. GTDB lineage: Bacteria > Bacteroidota > Bacteroidia > Chitinophagales > Saprospiraceae > JAAFJT01. The sequence continues at coordinate 7,134 of JANMYC010000904.1, read as the reverse complement.
AAAACCCTTTTTATCGGTTTTTAATAAAAGATAGGTTTGAATTGGAATACAAACGGAGGTCATCAATAGTATGGTTATGTTTCCGATAAAAATACCATCAATGCCCCAATGCAATACTTTCACGAAGAAATGTGTCAGCGGTAAAAACAAAATGATGTTGATAATAGCTAAAACAAACTGGACATGAATTTTACCTGCGCCTGTTACCACGTATAAAAACAAACTGTTCCAACTCAAAATAGCCATGTAAACCGCTACGTAAAAGGCGATTTTGGAGGACACCACCACATCTTTTACCCAAAACTTGAAAGCAATATCGCGGATAAAGTACCCCACAGTGAGCGCGAAAAAGATAAAAGCCAATAAAAGTGCGTACTTTTTTATCATACCGATTATCCAACTCACATCGCCACGCAGATAAGCATCGGTCGTTAATGACCAAAGAGGCGATAAAAGGGTCATAAAAACCACGTAAAACAGATTGAAATATCGATAAGCAATATTGTATTCTGCCACTTCATTCGGTGAAAAATAGCGAATCAGTAGAAAAGTCGTCATTTCATACATGATGACTGCCGAAATCTGCATAAAAAAGAATTTGCCACTGACAAGGAAAATCGGCTTGATTGCCTTGAAATCCTTATCTTTTAAATCGGGCATTAGTTGTGGTAAATACGTCTTAAAATAAAAAAGACTGAACCCAAGATAGGCAAAAACGGGCAAAAAAGCATTCAGAAAAGCATATTGTACCAAATCAATTGTCTCTGGTGTAGAAAATGTTAGGTAGCACAATATACAAGCATTGGAAATGGTCAAAAAGATGTTTTCCAAACCTGAATGAAGATTCGCGCTCAAAACGGGTGCAATCAAGGAGAAAACAAGTTGCAAAACCAAGCCGATAAACGTCACTAAAACCAGGATATTGATGTTTTGAACCGAGTAGTTTTTGATGTTGAATAAAGCCGCCCAATCCACATTGAACCAAATCACCATAAACACCGATATAATAACTAAACTGAGTGACCCAATAAAAATGTAAGCAGTATTCAATAATCGACGGGCTTCTGCCCATTGTTCGTTGAGAAAACACCGCCGCAATTCTACCCGTAAGCCATTACCCACGCCTACGTCTAAAAGGCTTACCCACATGGAAATAGATGCAATTGCCATCCAAATACCATAGTTTTCTACACCCAATAGTGCCACCGAACGCCGAACAATGACGAAAACACATAAGATATTGAACGCCTTGATAACTGCACTTAGTACTATGTTTTTGTTGAGTTGGCTTTGTTTTATTTTTGCTAAAATCATAAAATTTGTCGTGAATATTTCTTTTTCTCTAAAATACTGAGGGGTATCGCTTACCCCCTCAGTATTTATTGGTTTTTAGGGTTAAAAAGGTTTCACAGGGCTATAACCTACGAAAAATATGAAAATTTTTCTCTAATCCAATTACCCGCGAAGCTGCCAATTTTACCATTAATTTCTTGTTTTTTTGGGCTTCCCTCATTTTTATAATAACCTCCTTCGCTATCATAGCTCAGCTTCAAACCATTGATAATAATGGTGGGATTGGGTAGTTTCGGCACTTCTTGAAAACTTTGAATAGTGTCAATATCTGTTCTTTTGGTGTGACCTAACCGAATGATAAACACCGACATATCAATATACGGCTTCAAAGACAACGCATCTGAAACTAAGCCGACGGGAGGTGTATTGACAATAATATAATCAAAATTATCTTTTAAATAACTGAATAGCTGACCCAATTTAGGGTTCATCATCATTTCAGAGGGGTTGGGCGTGCTATTCCCGCTGCTAATAACAAAGAGATCATTGTGCTTGCCCGATGGTTGGATAATTTCCTGCGGGTACAGTTCAGAGGTCAAATAATTGCTAATCCCTATTTTATCTTTTAGATTCGGAAAGAGAGTTGCTAACTTTGGTTTTCTCAAATCCAAGCTAACTATTACTGTCTTTTTATTAGCCAAAGCGAGGCTCATACCCAAGTTAGTAGCAATAAAATTCTTACCTTCTCCGCTTCTTGTAGAGGTAAAAAGGATGGCTTTTCCTTTTGTATTGGCGTTAAAAAGCGGTAAAACATAATGAATATTGCTTCGAAGATTTCGGAACATTTCAGTAATCAAACTATTATCTCCCGATTCCACAACCCAGTTATTGGCAGTTTTTACATTCGGTATTTTGCCTAAAATAGGCATGGATATTTTAGCCGTAATATCTGACTCTGATTCAATTCTATTTGAAAATAAACCTCTTATGATGACGTATAAAAATCCCAAAACCACCCCTGCAATCAATGCAGCCAAATAAAAAATGGATTTTTTCTTCCCAATCGGCTCTTCTCCCACAATAGGTCTATCTATAATACGCGCATCAGCCACTTGCCCAATCATTGAAATTGCCGTTTCTTCTTGCTTTTGTAATAAAAACAGGTAAATATTCTCTTTTATATTTTGAGAGCGTTTTATATCCGACAATTCTCTTTCATTACGTGGTGCTTTGCCCAACGTGCTTGTAAATTGGTTGTTTTTAGCTTTTGTTCGCGCTAAGAGAGTCATATTCTCTTGTTTTAATCGCGTTATATTGTCAATAATGGCTCTTTTAATGCTGATAATATCGTCGCCCAAAGTTTTTAGAGTCGGGTTATAATCGCCCGCTACTTTCGCCAACCGGTTTCTTTCCAAAACCAATTTATTATAATCTCCAATTTGGTTTTGAAGAATACTGCTTTTCAAATCTAAATTAGTAGGCAGCAATTCAAAATAAGGATCTTTTTTACTTAAAATATTTTCAATGCCACTCAGTATGGAATTTTGCACTTCTAATTTTACCAATTCACTATCATATTCATCCAATTTATTAAAAAGGTAGGCTATATTGGGTGTACCATCGGCCGTGATGCCTTCGCGGGTTTTGTAGGATTCCACATTTTTTTCGACACTTGAAAGGTCGGTTGTGAGCGACAACAAGCGTTTATCAATAAAATCAAGCGTATTTTTACTGACTTCCGTTTTATCATTTAAACTAAACTCATTGTACACATCCACTATTTTTTGGAGAATATCCTTTGCTTTTTGCGGTGTTGTGGTTTTTATAGTGGGTTCTAAAATATTGGATTCCTTCTTGGGCAATTCAATAGTAATTGTTTTGATAATTTCCCTTGCCGTTTTTTCAATTCCTTTACAGACTATTTTGAAATCCTTTTCACCTGCATATCGCCCACTTTTACTTTTATTGATTAAAAAAGTACCATATTTATTGTTAAAAACACGACCAAACGAAAGCGATTGCTTTGTGCCATCTTCGAGCGTCAAATCAAATGATTGATTATCTAAAATAGTTAAACTGGCTTTAAAATCTCGGATAGTATCATTGAGTGCAACGCTATCCATCAAAATTGGGCAATCAATTCCGTACAGCTCTTCATCTTTTATCGTATTTTTTTTAAAAACGGTGCTGTTCAATTTCAAATCGCGGACTATGCGCTCAATAACGCTGTATGAAGTCATTATTTTAGATTCATCAACGAGCATTTTTTTATTATCGCTCAGACCTAATTCCTTGGATATTAAATCCGTTGCTGAAATACCTTCTCTATTCTTTTCATCCTTGATAAGTATGGCGCTTTTCACTTCATAAACGGGCACCTGATAACGTAGATAAGACCAAACGCCAATGGAAGTTAGAATTGGGAGTATGAGGAAAATGTACCAATACTTTTTGCACCGTTGCAAAAACTGTCTAATATTAATACCTGCCTCTTCTGATGACTTCGGTTTAGATTCTCTTTTAATATGCTCTGGCATAATGCTTCTTTTTTAAGAAATAAATAGTTGCATGGGGAAATCTTAATTTTGTTGTTTTAATTGTTGGGCTACTTAAAAAGGTACCCCCTCAGTATAAGGAGCCTAAAATTCCTATCTTTTCAGTAAAATGATAACCGTAACCACGGTTGAAATAGCTGAAAAGATAGCCGTACCCCAAGAAACATATTTGGAGGCGGGGTCATTGACAGTTGCCGTTTTATTTTTTTTAGGGTCGATATAAACGACATCATTTTGCCGCAAATAATAGTACGGTGAGGTAAAAAAATCAGTTGATTGCAAATTCACTTTTCCAAAAGTCATTTTACCATTCTCTTCTCTCACGATTATGACTCTCTGACGGTCGCTATGAGGTGTCAAATCACCTGCCATTCCAATGGCTTCTAAAATCGTAATTCTTTCAGAAGGCACATTAAATGAACTGGGCTTTGACACTTCGCCCAACACTGTTACCCTAAAATTAACCCTGCGAATATTGATAATAGGCTCTTTGATATAAGGCTTAATTCTTTTTGTAAGCGTATCTCTAAGTTGTGAAATTGTCTTTTTAGCTACTTGAATTTTCCCAAATACGGGGTACTCAATCGAGCCATTGCTATCGACTAAATAGCTTACCAAAGGCGAATTAGGGTCTACATTACTTGCCTGACGGCTATCAATTAAATTGAAAGGAGCAGCTAAAGTAGGGTCATAACAACTAACCGTAATGGTTAAAAGATCGTTGGGTTGAATAGTGAGGTCAACCTTGCTCAAGGTACTTATTTGCTCTAAATTAGTGATTGGCGCATCGCCCTGCCTAAATAACACCAAATCTTTATACGGTACACAGGATGTTATAGAAAATATCAAAAAGTAAAGTATGAATCGGTAAACCATAGTATTAAATTATTTTTAAACGTCTATTTGTCTTGCCTCGAAAAATTAACGGTCTTTTTGAGTATTTTTTAAAAAATAGGATTTGATTTATTTAAAGATAGATACATAATATTGGAATTTGGGATACAGTTTTGCGTAATTTCGGATACCAGCTTCAATTTGAGAACCTTACTACCATTAAATTTATGTTTTATTAAAAGCAATCATTAACTGTGATTATAATAGAACACATCGCAGTTTTTATCTAAATGCGCTTTTGCAAAGGAAAAACCCTGTACCCTAAATGAATTATTATTGTTATTAATCAAATAAAATATACAACAAAAGCTTCGCTGTTCACATGTCTAAGACTTATGCTTCCCAACAACGGGCATTTTTAGTATTATCACTAAGTATTTGAAAATCAATAACTAATGAATGTAGTAAAGTCACAATATCTTTATTTTATTTAATTATTGGTTTAAACAATTAATTAAATAAAATCAAAACAGAATATCTCTTACAGTAAAATCTTACTATAAAAGTCAGGAACTCAAATGGAAATAAAGAGATTTAAGCACAAGGAGGAGTATTGCACTCTTTAATGATGCTGGTGGTATTACACAACAAAAGTTTTCTTATTTTTCATAGTTTTCTAATAGTATGGATTCACAGTATTTGTAATTACTGCAAATTTAGACACTTAAGTCCAATATAGCAAGAGCAATGTGTAAAAAATACATTAAGTAACTCTTAATTGGCTTCAGTTACAATCTTCAGATTGTATTTGTGGACTATGCAAATGACTTGTGTATTACCCTAAAAAACGGTAAAATAACGTGTCTTGTCCTAGAAATAGTTGACCACAAAAAGTGGCTAATATAGAAAATGTGATTAAAAAAAGAGTAAAACCGTGTATTGTCCTAAAACGTTGCCCAACGGTACTCAACTGGGGAGCAACATTTTTTTTGCTTCTTCAATACATTTACATAAAATTGGCTTATTTTACCTCCTAATGACTACTACCTTAAATAAGTAGTCAACACACATCCTGCAAATAACCAATACCAGACTTTTACACTTTAACAAACATATGAAATATACCCTTAGAACCACCATAATGAAAATTATCACTTGGAATTGTCAAGGGGCATTCAGAAAGAAGGCGGAGTTTATCCTACCTCATCATCCTGACATTTTAATTATTCCTGAAAGCGAACATCCAGACAAGTTGAAATTCAAAGCTGACCTTCCACTTCCAACTGACAGCATTTGGTTTGGCAACAACCCAAACAAAGGACTTGGCGTTTTTTCTTATAGCGACTTTAGGTTTAAACTTCTTGACCTGCACAACCCAGACTTCAAAAATGTTCTTCCAATTGCAGTTACTGGTGGAAAGATTGACTTTACTCTTTTTGCTATTTGGGCAAATAATCCGAAAGACACTGATGGCAGTTACATTACGCAAGTTTGGAAAGCCATTCATTACTATGACAGTTTACTTAAAGACCAGCCAACAATTTTAGTTGGTGACTTTAACAGCAATACTATTTGGGACAAATCTTATCGTGAAGGTAACCATTCATCATTAGTGGAAAAATTAGAACAGAAAGAAATTTTTAGTACTTATCATTTTCACTACAAACAGACACAAGGTAGAGAAGAGCACCCGACTTTTTTCTTGCAACGCAAAAGTTTTAAACCCTATCATATTGATTACTGTTTTGCATCGATAGACCTCATTGACAAATTAGAAAAGGTAGAAATTGGAACGTACGAAAATTGGATAACGCACAGCGACCATACACCTGTAACCACTAATTTTAAACTATGAAACAAACAACAATCACTTCAAATAAAAAATCGTTGATGAATATTGTTAACCCAAAACACATTAAGCAACTCACAAACGCCCATACCATTTTTGCTTTAATAAAGGAAAATTATGGAACTCCACCAAACTGGACAAGACCGCAAGGTTTTATTTCTTTATCTAAAATAATATTGGAACAGCAAGTAAGTTTAGCTTCTGCCAATGCACATTTTCTTAAACTCAATAGTTATTTGGTTGAGTTTACACCTTCCAACATTCTCAAACTTACAGACGAGGAAATGAGAAGTTGTCAAATCAGCCGACAAAAAACAAAATATCTTCGTGCGTTATCAACTGCAATAATTGGCGGTGATGTTGATTTGGAAGAATTACCAAAATTAAACGAGACAGAAATAAGAAAACAACTCACAAGCATTAAAGGCATTGGCGATTGGACTACTGATATTTATTTAATGTTTTGCCTTCAATCAAAAGATATTTTTCCGATTGGCGACATCGCAGTTGTAAACACAGTAAAAGAATTGAGTGATGCAAAAACAAAAGAAGAGATAATCTTGCTTGCGGAAAAATGGAAACCATTTCGTTCACTTGCAGTTT
>JANMYC010001402.1:0-7059 GCA_031381715.1 Saprospiraceae bacterium | reverse complement strand
CTAAATCAATTTGTCCAATTGATGCATTATAAAGTTCGATGGGAAATAAAGCTAATTGGTTGTTTTTACTCAAAAAGTAATCACTGCCAAAAGCCGTATAACCAGTTTTTATCCAGTTTTGAGCATTTTTTTCGTAAGCTGATGCCAGTAAATTATCGCTCAAAAGAATTTTTTTCTCAATCTTTACATTAATGGACTTCAAAAAGATATCGAATCTTTGGGGAGTAGAGGTTTTAAAAAAGGAAGAAGCAAAAAGTTTATCCGCAGTAAGTCCGCTTAAAAAAGCAACTGATATGAAAGCCCGTCTATTCATTTGGTATTGATTTTAAATAGTGATATATACCATCAATAAGAAAGAATTAAGCCAAGAATGCCGTAAAAGCTAAAAAATGACGGCACAAATTTAGGAGCAAAAAAAATGAGTAAAAATATTTTTTATTTATTCACTTGAATTGTATTTTATAAATAATTGAATATCAAATTGTTACATTTTTTGTAAAATGAAGATAAATTGTTTGATTTATTTAAACATTTTAACTGCATTTAAATATGATGTCACAAAAACTGATTACGTACGAAAGCATTAATTCCCAAAATTGAATAAGGTAAAATATGACTTACTGTTTTAGAGGATTTAAAGTCCTTTGGAATGACCAGCCCATAAGAAAAGAAAGATTTATGAAGAGATTTGAAGAGTAGTTTTGCTTACTGTAATTTTACTCAGATAAAATTTTCTTAAGATTTTAAGTAACTATCCAGCCGCCCATTTTTTAAGTGTTTTTTAAATTTTTATCAATGATTTATACATTTGATTTAAAATAATTTAAGAATTTAATTCTGAATAAGAGCAATATTTAGATGGAAAACAGTCATTTATTCTGACTTTCAAAAAATGAAGTCCGACTGGCTGGATAGTTACGATTTTAAATTTTAATAATAAAAAAATCCTCATTGAAATATCTATTCAGATTTCAATGAGGATTTGTTAATTACAAAAAGTGAATTTCTTTTAAATCAAATTATGGCTTGATTACATTATTCAATTTGATTACACTTGTTTTATAACTTTCCGCTTTTTGATTGAATTTAGGGACATCTTCATTGATGACTTTAACCAATTTTGTCAACTGCTCATCCACTTTATAGGACAAATCGCTGAATGCATCTTGAACTTGCTTGTTTGGCTTTGAATCCGCCGATGCAGCTACTGAACCCAATCCCGCAATTTTATCATTCAATTTGATGGGCAACGCCAAAAGGTCTTGGAAAGCCTTTGCTTTGTGTTGGATGAGTTCATCTTCCACACCTTGAAGTTTTGCTAACATAGGCTTTGAAATGACTTCCAATTCCTTTTTAAATACGGAATCTTGAATAGAAGCGCTGTATTCAGTTATTTGTTTTCTCACCGTTCTGAGGTCGTTGACAGCTTTATGCGTTTCACTTAATTTATCTTTTACTCTTAATTGAAACTTAACGCTTTCCGCAATTTCCTCAGTTGTGGCTTCCACTCTTGGATCTTTTTTAATTTCAAACGCTTGTTTCCCGACTGTTTCTTTTCCCACCATCAATTCTACAGTGTATTTTCCGGGAGGTACTTTCGGTCCCGTAACTTGACCTGACCACATCATGGCAGGAGTCCCCTCAGTATCCGTGGCATCTGGATAGCGCATATCCCACAAAAACGTGTTCATTCCACCGTCCGCAGATGTTACGCCTGGGCGTTCTACTTTTTCTTTTTGGTAAAATTCTTTACTGATTTCTAAAGCTTTACCTTTTTTATCTTTAATACTTGAATAAGTAATGATAGAATCACCTTTTTCATTGGTAAATTTCAATAAAACTTCGTCTTTTGGCTTATCTTTTAAAAAGTAATTGACCATAACGCCATTGGGTGCATTTTCACCATTTTGCATAGTTAACGCCATTGGGTTTGCCGCACCACCCACACGCCATGAAGATTCTGGGGCGAAAAGGTGTGCTTTTTTATCCGCTACTGAGGGGTTATCCATGATTTGGTACAATGGCTCAAGGTTGTCCATAATCCAAAATGAGCGACCGTGAGTAGCGACGCAAAGGTCTTTTTCACGCGCTTGAATTTGCAAATCGTGAATGGGTGTAATTGGCATATTATTATTTAGTGGATACCAATTGTCGCCATCGTTAAAAGAAACGAAAATGCCTATTTCAGTACCTGCATAAAGCAAACCTTTTTTATTTGGGTCTTCACGAATGACACGACAGAAGGCGTTATCGGGCAACCCCTCAGTAATTTTAGTCCAAGTTTTACCGAAATCCTTGGTTTTAAATAAATAAGGCTTTGTATCATCTACTTTGTAGCGATTGGCTGCCAAGTAAGTAGTGCCCGCATCTAATCTACCCGCTTCAATAATGCTTATCATAGCCCAATCAGGTAATCCAGGGATATTTAATTTAGTCCAATTTTTACCTTCATCTTTTGAAATTTGGACGTAACCATCGTCGCTACCAGCCCAAAAAACACCTTTTTGAATGTATGATTCTACGAAAGTGAAAATAGTGGCAAATGTTTCAGCTCCTGTATTGTCCTTCGTGATAGGACCCCCGCTTGATTTTGTGGTATTGGTATCCGCTCTCGTCAAATCGGGTGAAATAACCTCCCAACTTTGAGCACCATCAGTTGATTTATGCACGTATTGTGAAGTCGCATACATCACTTTTGGATTGTGCGGGCTGAAAACAATCGGATATGTCCATTGAAAACGGTATTTCATGGCATCAGCGCCATCGCCCAAATATTGAACAGGATAAGGAGAAACCTCTTGAGTTTGACCCGTTCTGAGATTGCCTTTATCCATTTGACCCATATAATTACCACCATATACGATGTCGGAATTGGTTGGGTCGCTCACCACATAACCACTTTCACCACCCGCCACGACTTCCCAATCTTGGCGTGAAATGGCAAAGCTACCCGTGTTTCGGCTTGAGATACGGACGGAAGAGTTATCTTGTTGAGCACCATAAAGATGATAAGGGAAATCATTATCCACTGAAATATGGTAAAATTGGCAAGTAGGAATGTCCAATTCAGTAAAAGTTCTGCCTTGGTTATAGGTTACTTCTGCACCACCATCGTCGCCTAAAATGAAGTTTTGGGCATTTTTAGGATTTATCCAAATATCATGCGTATCACCATGTCCAACTTGGATTTGACGGAAAGTTTTACCACCATCGTTGGAGTATTGAAATCCTACATTCATGACGTAAATGCCTTCGGGCGTACCTGGGTCGGCTTCAATTTCGCAGTAATACCAAGGACGTTGCCATAGATTTTTATCATTGCTCGTGCGTGACCAAGTTTCACCACCATCATCGCTTCGGAACAAACCACCACTTTTATTTTCAATAATTGCCCAAATTCGATTACCATTGAAAGGTGAAACAGCAACACCTATTTTACCCAAGACACCCACTGGTAAACCCGGTTTTTGGGATATGTTCACCCAAGTGCTACCGCCATCGGTGGATTTGTATAAACCTGAGCCTTCGCCACCACTGCTCATCATATGGTTATTTCTGAAACATTCCCATTGTGCAGCGTATAATACTGAGGGGTTCGTTGGGTCAATGTGTACTTCAATTGCGCCCGTTCTGTCATTGATAGGAGCGAGGACTTGTTGCCAAGTAGAGCCACCATCCATTGAGCGATAAACACCACGTTCTTCAGCGTTCATTGCCTTTTTGGTTCTGCCAAATGGATTGCCTAATGAAGCCACATATACAATATTTGGATTGGTTGGATTGACCACAATTCGCGCAATTCCCCAAGACTTTTTCAAGCCAATGTGCTTCCACGATTTTCCCGCATCGGTTGATTTGTAAATGCCATCGCCACCCGAAATATTACCTCTTATATCGGTTTCACCAGTTCCTGCATAGATAATATTGGGGTCAGATGGAGCAACGACAATCGCCCCAACGGAAGCTGATTGGAAAGTTGAATCTGAAGTAGGCATCCAACGCATGCCGCCATCAACTGTTTTCCAAACGCCACCGCCCGTAGCACCAAAGTAAAAAGTTAAAGGCTGGTCAGAGTGACCCGCTACTGCAATACTCCTGCCACCTCTGAAGGGACCAATATTGCGCCACTTGAGGGGTTTTAGCAGTTCTGTATTGATATTTTTTGGTGTAAAAGCTGCGCTTTTTGGAACAGCTTGAGCCAATACGCTCTGTGAAGCTGTACAAAGCGCTGTCAGTGCTATAAAAGCTAGCAAGATTAATTTTCTCATACTTCTAATTATGGTTTTAATTGACATAAAATAAGAAACAATGGTTTGGTTTGATAGAACGTAGCCTCCAGTATTTTTTCATTTCAAAAGGCATTGGAAAGCCTAATATAGAACAAAATGAAATAAGCTTGTATTACCCCAAATTTAAAATTAGTCTATTGTTCCTATTTATTCGACGTACCACTTTCTCCTAAAATTTTAATGGAAAATAATCAACTAAATTGCATTTTATTGTTTTTTAAAATATTCAAATACCAAATAATATTTCGTTTCATTAAAATATATTAAATAATATTGTATAATGTAAAATATAAATAATAAAAAATCAGTTATAATTTGAATTTTATAATGTTTTGTATTTGATTTGCAATATAAAATTTACGAATTTTAGCCGATTAAAGAATATTAATAATTAAAACTCCTCAATAAGACGCCCAACGTTAACCTCTCATTTTTAGCAGACTTATCTCCTAACTATTTAAAATCGTTTTTTTATAATTTAAATCAAACCAATTTTAGATGTTGAAAATTGCCCAATTTTTATCAATCACTCTCTTATTGAGTGGATTGACTACGAATGTTTTTGCTCAAAAATGGCTCGACTTGAAGGAACAAGGCGCCAATTACTACGAAATCAAACAAGCATTTGAAAAGGAAAATGCTGGTAAAATGAAAGAATTTGCCCGTGAATTGCGCAATGAAGCCAATGGTAAAGCGGCAAAAGCGGGTAAATACGAACGTGAAATGGAAGGCATGGTTCATTTTATGCGCTGGTCAACTTTCGTGGAGCCTCGTGTGAAAGAGTCCAACGGCGATATGTCGGCTATGAATGAAGGCATGTACCGAGCGTTTAAAAAAAAGCAAACTGAATTGCAAACCCGTGCTGCTAATTGGACTCTAATAGGACCCAAAAGTACCCCATCCGGTGGCGGTAATGGTCGTATCAATGCAGTCAGAGTTCATCCAACTGACCCCAATACTCTTTTTGCTTGTACGCCGGCGAGTGGTTTATGGAAATCAACCAATGGTGGAGCCAGTTGGACAGCAATATCGGACGCTATTTCAGCTTTGGGCTGTACGGATGTGGCTTTTTCTCCCACAGACCCTAATACTATGTACCTCCTCACTGGCGATGGTGAAGCAGCTGATGTTTTGACCTTGGGTGTCTATAAATCCATTGACGGGGGTGCTTCATGGAGCCCAACTTCGCTCGTTTTTAACTTGAGTAATGGTCAAACGCTTTCTAAAATTTTAATAAGCCCAACGAATGCCAACACAATTATTGTGGGCGGTAGAGCGGGTATTTATCGCTCGTTGGACGCTGGTACGACATGGGCACAAACGATGGCGGCTGGTGTGCGCGATTTGGAGTTCAAATCAGGTGACCCCTCAGTAGTTTTCGCTGGAGGATACGGTGCTAACGTTGGTTTTTGGCGTTCCGCTGATGGAGGAGCTACTTGGACTAAGATTACCTCAGTCCCTTCCACTGCTGCACAGCGTGTTGCAGTGGGTGTAACAGCTGCTGATCCGCTCTATGTATATGCCCTTGTTGCTAATGATGGAGCAACTACCACAACAGCCTATGGCTTAAAAGGTGTTTATTTATCAGTTGACGGAGGCTTAACATTTGCTCTGAAATCAGGAACGACAAATACATTAGGCTGGTATACAGGAACTACTACGGACGATAAGGACGGCCAAGGTTGGTACGACCTTGCAATAGCTGTTTCACCTACCAATAAAAGCATCGTCACAACGGGAGGTGTCAATATTTGGCAATCAACCGATGAGGGTGTGACTTGGACTAAAAAGTCGGCATGGAATGCAGTTAACTCTGCGACGAATTATTCTCATGCTGACCATCATGATTTGATTTATTCAGGTTCTACTATTTATAACGGAAATGATGGTGGTGTTTTTAAATCAACGGATGGTGGTACCGTTTGGAGCGATATTTCGAGCAACATCAGTAATGCTCAAATGTATGGTTTAGGTCTTTCGGCGTCAAGTGCGACTACTATTATTAGTGGGCATCAAGATAATGGAACCAATTTGACTACAAATGGTACAACTTGGAGTGAAGTAAATGGCGGTGATGGTATGCTTTGTTTTATTGATAGAACAAATAATGCCAATATGTTTTCATCCATTTACAACGGTAATTTGTACCGTTCCACGAATAGTGGCGCATCATTTTCAGCAATTAAAGTGGTTGCAGGAGGTGGTTGGGTAACGCCGTGGTTACAAGACCCAAATACAGCAGCTACAATTTACGCTGGCGGTACTAATGTTGAAAAAAGTATCAATAGTGGTACAAATTGGACAACTATCAGTAGTTTTACGGGTGTTGGTACGCTTGTCGCTTTGGATGTTGCCAAAACCAATAGCTTAATCATAGTCGCTGCAAGTGGTACAAAAGTGATGAAAACCATCAATGGTGGTACAGCTTGGACGGATATTACAGTGGGATTACCAGCGTCAGTAACCATTCAAAATGTAACAATTGACGTGAATGATGCTAATGTCATATATGTGGCTTTAGCAAGTTACTCAGGAAGTTCAGTTTATCGCTCAACCAACGGTGGAACAGCATGGACGAATATTTCAGCTGGCTTGCCTTCTATACCTGCTAACTGTTTCGTCACGCAAGTGGGTGCAGCGGGTGTTGTGTATTGCGGGACGGATTTAGGGGTTTATTTTTCAAGTAACTCAGGCACTACTTGGGAATCTTTCACTAATGGTATGCCGGGTATAATTGTAAAAGACCTTGAAATTTTTTATCCAACTGGTA
>JANMYC010000893.1:0-2398 GCA_031381715.1 Saprospiraceae bacterium | reverse complement strand
TTTTTCAATAATAACATGTTTATTCGCATTTAAAACAGCTAAAGCCTGTTGTTCATGCAAACCATTAGGCGTAGCAATGACCACCACATCAATATCCAAATCCGATGAAAGCAGGTTTTTTGTGTAATGCAAAACCGTTATTCACCCCCCTCAGTATGGTTGAAAGATTTGGTTGAAAAAGGGTTTTTAGGGAAGATTTTTATGGTTCAAATCAATTGCTATTGGAATAGAGATGAGCGATATTATAAAAAAGGCGGCTGGCATGGCACTAAAGCCTTAGACGGTGGAACACTTTTTACCCAATTTTCTCATTTTATAGATTTGATGTATTGGTGCTTTGGAGACATTACGAATATAAATGCGCATTTAAGGGATTTTTCACATCAAGAACTCACCGAATTTGAGGATTCGGGCAGTGTCAGCTTTGATTTTGTGGAAGGCGGCATGGGAACAATTAACTATTCCACGTCCGTTTGGGATAAAAATTTGGAGAGCAGTATCACCGTCATTGCTGAAAATGGCTCACTCAAAGTAGGCGGTCAATACATGGATAAAGTAGAATATTGCCACATTAAAAACTATGAAATGCCCGATTTAAAACCTTTGAATTCAATGGATAAATCGAGTAATCACCATTTTGTTATTGAAAATGTAGTCAATGTACTGAGTGGGCATTCACTCATTACGACGAATGCTTTGGAGGGGATGAAAGTGGTGGAGATTATTGAGCGGATTTATGGGAGTGCTTGAATGATATTTGGAAAAATATGAAAGTAAAATATTTCAAGGGAAAATCCTATAAATATCTTTTCGGTGATTAACTCTTGCAAATTCAGCCACCCCATTTTCAATGAAAATACCGATTCGATAATCTTTGATCTTTATTCTATACGCGTATTTATAGCCGACTAATTTTTTTAGATTTTTAATTTCTGTGTTTTTGTTGCAGCTTCAACGTTTTCTATGGCATCTGCCACGTCGTCTTTTACGCTTTCCGACAACTTATCCAAATCTTTGTAAAACTGTCTCAAAAATTCAGTTTTCATTTTCTGCCTAGTTTTGCCATGACTTTTTCACGAGAGACTTTTTGGCTTCTATCAGCTTGTTTCATTAATCTGATAAGCCCTAAATCTTCGCTTTGTTTCTCGGTCAGTAATTTAACCTCTATTTGCATTTTTTTTAACAAATCTGAGACTAACTTTAGTTCTGTTTTATCTTTCAGAGATACCAATAATGCGTCCATATCTACTTTTTAAAATGTTGAAAATTTTTACACAAACATAAAGTAATTGTACAAATAATACAAGGATTAAAACTATTCCCCTTCAAGCAATTTACCCGCTTCTCCACTTTTGAGGTTTTTAAAGTTAGACTCTGAAACAACCTTTTGACCTGTGGCAGCTTCTACGCGCTCTAATGCTTCACCTGCGGTTTTACCGCCTTTTTCGGCTGCTTGTTGGTTTTCAAAGAATCCCTTTGCATCGGTATTGACTGCAATAGTTTTAGTGACTTCTTCGCCCAGTGATGTTAAAAGAAGTTCCAAATTGGTCATGTGGTCCCGTAGATTTTCTTTTTCAAGTCCTTTTAATTTGGCGTGTTCACTTGGAGTCAATCCAAATGTATTTTTAGCAATGGTGTCAGTTAAAATTGAGTATTCTTTCATTTTTTGTCATGTCATACCCTGCGTATGGCTTTGTTTTCAAAGAGTGTTAGGTTGAATATTCATTGCTTTACAAGATTTCATTATGATTCTTAATAATTTCTAAAACCCTTTGCTCAGAAATATTCAGAGATTTAGAAATTATATGAATTGGGACATCATTATTATGTAAGCCTATAACAGCTTCGATATCTTTATTTTCTTCGACCTTTTTTATTGTCTTTTTTATTGCTTGGTCGAACTTTGCTCTTTCATCTTCTTCACGCATAAAAGCGTAATCATAAGCTTCTAATTCTTCGGGTGTCCATGTTTGTACATTGGCTTCTTCGTAGGCTGATTTTAATCCTTCATCGTGGATATTATCGGGTACTTTTTCTATAATATCTACTAAGACAAAATACCATTGTTCGCCCTGCCATACCCTGCGGATAGCTTTATTTTCAAAGGGTGTAAGTTGATTTTCCATTGTTTTGCTATGTTTAATTCTACAAAAATACGAAATTTTCTTTAAACTCTAAACAAGCACCGCAACAGTAGTATATTCCCCACTACCATCATCATATACCAGACCTATTTCGGGAACTTTCACCCATGCGTGGGCTTTTAATTGCCCTTTTTCATCTTTGGCTAATCCGAGGTAGAGTAGGGCATCAATCTTTTGGCGGCGAAGGAGGTATTTTACGGTTATGGAGCGGACTAAGCAGGTATTTGTCCAAAAGACGTGGCGGCTGATGGAGT
>JANMYC010000148.1:0-2050 GCA_031381715.1 Saprospiraceae bacterium | reverse complement strand
CATTTCCTTTTGAGATTCATCCTCCATTTTCATGTCACCCATGTTGATAGGTAGGTCTTTACGTGATATTGTACCTTTTTCTAAATAATATGTAACAAATATTAGTTAATGTTTCATATGTGAAAATATTACTTGTATATTTGCATTGTGTAGTTTTCTCATAGTATGTTTTTTGCTCCTACATCGTTCCCCCTTTGATGTAGGAGTTTTTTTTGCCCTTAATCGAAGTTAACATAATTGAATACCCCCTCAGTCATATCTTCAACTTATCATGCTTTTAGCTTGGTGGTGCAGAGTGCATCAATGGAGCAGAATACACTATAATTTCCACTATTTTCCACTTTTTTAATACTAATAGAACGATATGGAGTAATTGAATGTTATTTATTCAGTTGCTTGTGTGCTGCTTGGCTAATTTATTTTAAATAAATCCCTTTAGGCACGAAATTGATAGTATCATTTCAACGTTTTAAATCAAATTTTTTAAAGCTTTTTTATATCATTTTATAACAATTTAAATTTATTCATCAACGAATGAGAAAAATCTTTTCTTTTCTTTTAACAGCTCTTACAGTTGTTTTTCTAACAGGGTGTTTTGATATTACAGAAGAAATTACTGTGAAGAAAAACGGCGCTGGTCAATATGTAAATAAAATAGATGCCACCAAATTTGCGGAGCAAATGCAAGCTTTTGCTGCGTTTGACACTACAGGCGAGATGATTCCTAAGCTTAAATATTCATTGGATTCAACTTTTTCTTCAACTTGGAGCGGGTACGGAAAAATAAAAGGCATTTCTAATGTAAAAATTGATACCTCTAAAGAGTATGTCTATATTTTAACAATGGATTTTGAAGAGGTTTCTGCTCTGAATGCAGCATTGAGTTCCACTAAAGGAACCACTCAAGACAATCTTTACACGTGGGAAAAAGGTAAAATATCTCGTAAAGACCTACCTATTAATATGGGAGATATGAAGATGGAAGATGAATCTCAAAAGGAAATGTTGAAAGGCTTCATGCAAGATATGAAATACACAATTATATATCATTTGCCTAATGATGTAAAAAATGTGGAGAATAAGGAGTCAAAAATATCTGACGATAAAAAAACAGTGACTTTGGCTTGCAATCTTTTGGATGTGATGGATGGTAAAATAAAACTCAGTGATGCGGTAGTCTATAAAAAATAAAGATTTTCTTTGAGAGAATTCTTGGAATCCGAAGGCGATATATTGCCTTCGGATTTTTTTTGTTAAAAATTAACCTACTGATATATGTCTTTATGGTACTTTTCTTTACTTTTATCTTTCAGACTACTTTTTTTATTCACACTTTTATAAAGCATTAAAGGACGTAACCAAATTTTTAATCAAGAAAAAAATCATGAAAATTTTTAAATTTTTACTTTCTCTCCTTGCCACAGGTGGCTTGGTGTGGGTATTAAATACTTCATTGAATATCAAAGGTGTGCCAGCGCCAGCCGTCGGTAAGCTTTTAAGCCCTTTTGAAGGGTTTTGGCAAAATGGGGAAGCACTGTCCTCAAAGCCTCAAGATATCATTATACCACAGCTTAGAAGCAATGTAAAAGTGGCTTATGATGACCGATTAATACCGCACATATTCGCCGATAATATCAGCGATGCTTATTATGTTCAAGGCTATTTGCACGCCACAAATCGCTTGTGGCAAATGGATTTTATCACTCGAGCTGCTGGCGGACGCCTTTCGGAGGTTTTGGGCAACCGAATACTGAGGGGTACTATGACAACAATAGATTTTGATAAACTCAACCGAAGAAGAGGCATCGTTGCAAGTGCCGAAAAAACTGTGAAGGAATGGGAAAAAGATGCCGAAACTTGGGCTTTAGTGCAAAGCTACTGCGCGGGTATCAATAGTTATATCAGCGAATTGAAATATAAAAATTTCCCGATTGAATATAAAATTTTCGGCATTGCGCCTGAGCAATGGACGCCGCTGAGAATGGCTCTTTTGGCTAAATATATGGCAATGGATTTGGCATTGGGGCAGGAGGATTTGGGAATGACCAAC
>JANMYC010000829.1:0-1822 GCA_031381715.1 Saprospiraceae bacterium | reverse complement strand
ATTGATGATAAACCTCACTGTTTTCTAAAATCGGTTTTAATAATTCAGCCTGCTCACGAGCTTTTTCAATGGCTTTATGTGCTGTCAAAAGATTATCATACAACTCTCGCAACTGTGAAAACTCCGCTTCCGCATCATTTTCCTCCAACATATTGGTTCTGATGAACTCATTCAAATTCCCCAAAACCTTAATTCCCACCGTTTGAGCAAACAAAACCAACGCTTTTTCAGATTTAAAACCAAAGGTTTTTGAAAAGCGTTGGGCATATTTTGAAAAACTATCAAACTCCTCTGCCCCGTGTTTTTTCTTCAAATTTTGTCGCCAAATACCGCCCGTATCAAATGGTAAAAAATGCTCTTCAATCGTCAAAGCCGTAGCCGCCACTATATAAGACCGCCTCAAATCACTATCCGAATACCAACGAGATTGCGCTAAAGTCAAATACTCCTTCGTTTCAGCATTAAAAAACACAGCTAAAAGTATCGAAAAATCATCTTTTGACCTCAGATATTTAGTTTTAGCAGCCAATCCACTATCGCTCTGCAACGTGCCATAAGCTCCCAAAACATAACTATTTTCATCCCGTTCCCGCTTACTTTCCGCTCCCGATGATTGGTTATAATGCCTTTTTGCGGGCGGGACAAGCAACGTCAAAATAGCATCAACAAGCGTCGTTTTACCCGAACCATTCGCCCCCGTCAAAAGTGAATTTTTACCATTTGGCTGCAATTTCCAAATTTGACCATCAAAAGTTCCCCAATTATATATTTCCACATAGCTAAGGCGAAAGCCGTCTTGCTGCACTATCATAAGTTGATTTTTTTAGTTTAAAATTGTTGGAAAATTTACCCCCTCAGTATTCAGACCATTTAAGGCTTTTATTTTAACATAAAACGCTTAAATACCATCTTTACTTGATGGAATAATGTGTTCTGCTTCAAAAGGTTGAGGAGAATAAGATACTAATGATAGACAATACTCACAGATATAATCAGCCCTTTCAAAAACAAAGTTTTTGACTTTCTTACTAATCATTGAGTAAGACGTTTATATGAAGCTGCTTCATAACTTCATCTAACGAGACGTTACGGATGCGGGACAATTCAAGAAGGTGTTCTAAGCGTTCTGCATTTTTAATCTCAATTTTATCAATGATTTTGCGTAATTCTTGATGTTCTATTGGTGTAATTGTTTCCTCTCTATTTTTTGACAATAAAACCTCATACCTTTTTTGTAGCGTAGTGGGAATTGCGTCATTGATTTTCATTAAAAGTACACTTTCTTGTTCAGAAAAAGAAGGTACTTTTCGGCGGGCAATAAGATGCCCTAATTTAGTCATAAATTTCTCCAATTCTTTAGTATCCAATTCAGAAATACCATTGAGAATATCGTCAAGTCCTAAATCTACTTGCTTTGTTATCTTAATTCTATTTACGACACTTGCCATTAGAAAATTATTTATTTTAAACTAAGTCAAAAATATACTATTCCGACTATAAAGTAAAGTATTAAGTAGATAGTTTCAAATAATCGCTATGATAAAATTTGATAGACCCCCTGAGTATAAAAGTCAATTTTAATTAAAAAAGAGTTAAAATCGTGCTATCACTTCAAGCGGTGCCACAGATTTTTCTAATATGCGGGGAGTTCAGCACTACTGCATTTTCGCCCGTACTTCCTCCAATTTCTGATTATTAATTTTGGATTTTAAAACCCTTCGCACCTCAAACGTTTTATTTTGAGCGTCGTGGCTGCGCACATCTATTTCTTTTAAAAAGCCCAATGAAACCGTCGAATTGATATAATTATCCAACCTTTCGA
>JANMYC010000786.1:0-1891 GCA_031381715.1 Saprospiraceae bacterium | reverse complement strand
AAACTGCCATCTACTTCCGAAATCAGTAAGTGCGTGACCGTAAAACCTAATTTTGAGTGTGCTTTATCAACATTCCATTTTTGTGCGAATGTGATAACAGTGAATAATAGTGCGACGATACTGAGCGATAATCTTTTCATTATTCAAAATTTTGTTAAAATGATATTTACTGGTAACTTCGGAAATCTCTTATTTTGTCTCAATTCGTAAGTTTAAACTTAATTCCAATGGGTTTTAACCCATTGTTTTGGGTGAAACAACGGGTTGAAACCCGTTGGAATATCAAAAATTGAGATTTCCGAAGTTATCAGTATTTAATAAAACGGTTAATTTTCATTCTTTTTTTCATCTTTCTTAGGCATATCGGTAGGCTTTTTCACGGGTGCAGCACCATTTTGTGGCTGTCCATTGGGCATTGGTTTGCCGCCTGTTCCTTGAGGTTTTGCGCCACCTTGAGCTCCTTGTGGTTTCCCACCGCCTTGAGCTGGAGCTGCGCTTGGTGTTTGAGCACCACCACCGCCGCCATTATCACCACCGCCGCCGCCATCTTTCACGTCATCGTTTTTGACTGAGCGTGTTTTGCGTTGAGTAAAGCTCATTTTACCTATTTTATAACTGAATGTTAATTTCACACCTCTATTCAAAATCTGAGTATTGCTGATTTGGGAGAATTGATCGGAGACAAAATTGGTGGTCATTTTAGCACCATTCGTGAAAAAGTTTTCACCAGCAATGCCAATTGTACCTTTTTTATCGTTGAAATCTTTTCTGATGCCCAATGAGTACATCGGTGTAGTGCGCTGAGTTCCTTGCAGTTGCACGCTTGGACCTCTACCATATACAGATGCTTGTGCGCCCCAGCCTTTGCCGAGTGTCAATTGCGACATGAGGTGCCCCCTCAGTGTAAAGCCCGAATTGGAGATGGTTTTTGATACACCCGTTGCATCTGGTGCCTTTCCTTCTAAATAAATATAATTAAAATCAAAACCACCGTTGACACTCCATTTCGGGGTGATGGCTACATTGACGAATATATTTGAGCCATAAGCCATTTGTCTGCCCACGTTTTCAAAAGTTGTGATTAAAACGCTGGCGGAAGTATCCGATACACGGCGAATTTGAGAAATAGCATTATTGGTTTGGCGAGCATACGCGGATATATTTAAAAAGGTCTTTTTGATATTGGTGCTGATGCCCATTTCAATATTATTCGTTAATTCTGGTCTTAGAGTTGGATTGCCCACCGATATATTTTGTGGATTCGCTGCGTTCACATTCGGGTTCAATTGTTGAAGACCAGGGCGTTGGATACGGCGATTATAGCCACCTTTTATCGTTAAATTATCTTTTATTTTCTTTGAAATATTGATGCTTGGCACGAAGTTGCTGTAACTCGGTATCACTATTTCTTTTCCCGCTTGTGTAGCGTCAATTGACGTATATTCGTAGCGACCACCCGCTTTTATGGTGTATTTTTTCTTAGTTGATAGCGTGTATGACATATAAGCGGGTGGTCGTTACGAATATACGTCAATTGACGCTACACAAGCAGGAAAAGAAATTGTGATACCGAGTTACAGCAATTTCGTACCGAGTATCAATATTTCAAAAAAGATAAAAGATAATATAACGATAAAAGGTGGCTATAATCGCCGTATCCAACGCCCGGGTCTTCAACAATTGAATCCGAATGTCAATGCTGCCAATCCACAAAATATTTCGGTGGGCAATCCAAGTTTGAGACCTGAAATCTCGAATAATGTTGAGTTGAGTTTAAGCACGAACATTAAGAAAACATACTTAAATATGTCTGTGTTCAATCGCCAAACCAATAACTCGATTACGCGTATCACCATGCCATCAGATACATTACAAGGAGCAGTTATTACAA
>JANMYC010000679.1:0-4473 GCA_031381715.1 Saprospiraceae bacterium | reverse complement strand
TTTTTAAGCGTTGGCTTTTGTTGTTTTGTACTCGGTAGGCTTTTTTGAGTTTTCATTTTAAGATGATTGATTATCAATTGATTTTTACTATTATAAGAGAATCCCCTTTTCTCCTATAATGTAATTCTAGCAAAAGTGAGTCAATAATCAAGCAAAAACGATGATAATAATCAACTTTGGATATGATTTCTATTTAAAATCTAAGTTTTAGAGGCAATTATACTGAGGGGGTATTGATAAAGCTTTCACTCAACCTGCGCATGCTTTTCTTTTAAATGCGCATTGAGCATCAAATGTGCTTTGGTACTCATATAACCCAAGAAGGCAGCAATGGAAAGAAGAAAAATGAAAAGAACAATGTGATAACTCATGCCTCCCGCCAAATAAAGGTTAATAGCGTGAATCACTAAACAAATATTTAAGAAAAAAGAGACTATGAACACATAAAGAGGGATTTTATTTGAACTTTTAACCCGTGAATTGAAGTTAAAATAAGCAACTGTTCCCAAAATATTCGCCTCGTCTTCATCCCTAAAATAATACCCCACAACAGCCATCTCATCATTTTCACCAACACAATTATCTATCTTGGAGGTCAAAATGATATCTTCTGAACCCAGACTAAAACGGTACTTATGTCCCTGTTGCGACACATTTTCGGCATTTCCTGATAAAAGTTTCAAGGTCATTTTACTTGATTTTTATCTAAAAGATTTCTATTACGAGCACTTTCCTATATTTTCAATGAAGATTATAACAAAACTACGTACGTCGAAAAAGTGCAAGAGTTGTCAATTATTGTGCTTTTTTGCGGTTTTATGCTTCAATGCATTCAAATTGCGATAAAATTTAAAAAGCATTTAAAACATATATTTTTAACGTAAGAATGAATACTTTGTCTTTATTTTTGGTAAATAATTGCATTAAAAAAATAAAACCCAGAAGTATAAACATTGGTATTGAAATAGGATACCCCCTCAGTATTTGATTTAGAATTTTTTTTCGCTTATATTTACACCAGTTTATTCCATTTTTTTAACAAAAAGCAAGTATCTATGAAACAGCTAACCTTTTTTTTAAGCCTCATTTTAAATTCTACTGCTCTTTTTAGCCAATCTTTAAGCAACAGCCCTTGCCCGGCTTCTACCACCGAAGGTGTCCATGTGGTACAACCAGGCGAAACACTGTACAGTCTCTCAAAAAAATATAAAGTTTCAATCGCTCAAATTTGCCAATGGAACAATATTTCAGAGAATGGCATACTGCCTAAATGTACTTCATTGGTCATGAGTGCCAATAAAACGGCTAATACAACACCCCAAACCCTTGAAAAACAAGAGCCAAAGGATGTTCCACCCAGTTATAGCTACGTGGGCACGCAACCAAAAACCACAAATACGGGCTATTATGCTAAATCTGATGAAAAAACCCACGCCATCGTGCAAGGTGAGACATTGGAAGGCATCGCCAATAAATACGGCTATACTTCAGCCCGCTTACTCAGCATGAATAATTTAACTTCGGCAGAAGAATTGTTTGTTGGTCAAATTTTAAAAGTAAATGACTGCATTTGCGATACGGATATGGGTGGCTCTTCTTCAAATAATGACGTACCTAAGTCTTATGATTTTCCGACGGATGTCAATCCTAAAAACTTAAATACAAACTCGGGAAGCATGCCTGCAGTAGTTAATTACAAATGGAACCCCATGTATGCACGCGTGATTCACATCGTTTCACAAAATAATTATTCATTAAAAGAAACGCCTGCTTCGATTGGAGCACTCTACGGATTGAGTGAAAGCGACGTAATGGCAATGAACGGGCTGACTAATAACGGCATTTTAATACCAAATCAACGTTTGAATATTGAAGACCGCCGTCAAATAATTCAACAAAACTCTAACACCAATTACACAAATCCTTACGCAAACCCCAACACGAATCAACCGGTCCCTCCTCCCAATACGAATAACACGCCCGCACCGTCTAATGCACCGTCATCAGTATCTAACGTGACTTCGATGTCCTCCGAAGAAATGATAATGGTGAATGAAGTGAATCTCGTACGCAGCAATCCAGCGGGATATATTCCTTATATCGAGCAATATATTCAACATTTAAGAGAAAATGGGGACATGGGTAACTCCATTGCTACTTCAAAAGAATTGATTGAAGAGTTAAAACGCACGCCTAAACTCTCAACTTTACAAACGCTTCAATGCCTCTACACCGCAGCTAAAAAGCACGGCGATGACCAACGCAGAAGAGGTGACACCGACCATCAAGGCACTGACGGTTCTTGGCCTTGGGATAGAGTATTGCGTGAATGCTCTGATTTAAAAGATGGTAATGAAAACCTTGTGGGTGGACCTAATGACATTCGCCGCGCCGTAATTTTGCTTCTCGTTGACGATGGCATCGAAAGCCGTGGACACCGTAAAACCATGCTTCAAGCCGATTGGAAATACATCGCTTGCCATAAAATGGGCACTATCGGAACAATGCCGAATTGTTGGGTACAGCAATTTGGAAACTAAATTATTAGTTATTGGTTATTGGTTATTGTAAAAAAAATAACCAATAACCAATAACCAATAACCAATAACCAATAATTAAACATTTACTCCCAGTTCTTTTAAAGATTCTTTCAACTGCTCGGGCGATTGAAAATGAATGCCTTTTATGCCCAAAGCCTCTGCGCCATGCACATTTTTAAGGCTATCATCAATAAAAACAGCTTCCTCAGGATTAACATCATATCTTTTAAGCAATATTTCGTATATATCTGCAAATGGTTTTCGGGTTTTCTCATCGCCACTCACGACGATACCTTCAAACCAATGTAAAAAGTCAAACATTCCTAAAGCCACGGGGAAAGTTTCATTTGACCAATTTGTGAGTGCATATACGCGATAGTCAGGATGAGCAATCAAATCTTTTAAAATAGAGACCGAGCCCTCAATAGAGCCACCCAACATCTCTACCCAACGACCATAATAAGCCCTAATTTCGGTTTCCCAATCTGGAAATTCTGCCACCAAAGTCTCCGTCGCTTCGTGCAAAGTACGTCCTGCATCTTGCTCCACGTTCCAATCGTGGGTACAGATATTTTCAAAAAAATAGCGTCTTTTATCTTCATCTGGAATAACCGTTTTGAAAACATATTCGGGATTCCAGTCAATCAACACATTGCCGAGGTCAAAAATGATGGTATTAATGGGCATTTCTATATCTATTTTGAATTTTTAAAATGCAAAAGTAAAATAATGTGTTAGTTGTGTCGCTTTAGATTAGGTAAATTTTGAAAATAAATATCGCTTATTCCTTACCCTTTTTAAAACCCACTTTCACCCCACCGTAAATATAACGCCCCGAAGCAGGTTCGTAAAAACGATTGGCTGCTGCATTGAGTTGTACATTTGAATTGTATTGGGCATCAAAAAGATTGTTCACGCCCGCAAAAGGTTCAATTGCCCATTGCTTAAAAGTCGCTCGATAGCCACCCCTCAGTATTGCGACGGTATAAGCCGTATTTTTAAAAGTATTGGCATCATTCGCATACGTTTCACCCACGTAACGCACCTGTGCAATGCCCGTAAAACCGCTTTTATGCTCCCATCGCCCTTCAAAATAAGCCATATTTTGAGGAATCCCGGGTTGGCTATTGCCTTTAAAATTTAAAGTTCCTTGCTGAAAATCTTGATATTTAAAGTCGGAGTAAGTATAATTGGCATAAAAAGTCACATCCGAGCGTAGATTAAATGCTGCGCCCAATTCGACGCCTTTTCGCTGCGATTTACCCGCATTTCTAAAAAAAGTACGACCTGGGAATTGCACCAATTGATAAGACACAAATTCATCTTTCAAATCAATTAAAAATAAAGCTGCATCAAAACTCAACTTTTGCGCCACTTGCGTCTTCACCCCCCACTCGTAACTCAACGATTTTTGAGGTTTTAAATCGGGATTAAAACCACCTGTATTGCTTGGATTAGAGGACAATTCATTCAAAGTAGGCGTTTCAAAATTGGATGAAAAATTTACGTAAGTGGATATTGAATTATTGATTTTAAACACTAAACCACCCAAAGGACTAAATTTACTGAGAGGTATCGAACCAGATTGATTACCATCTGTGAGGAATTTATCCTCGGCTGAAAGTTTCACTTTATCGAATCGAGTGCTGGCAGTCAACAGTAATTCGCTTTCATTTTGATGAAACAATTGCCACTCGTGCAGCCAATAAGCTCCAATACTCTGAAATTTTTCATTTTGCTCTAAAACTTGCGTGCCTTTTACACCATTTACATTATTAAAACGCTGGCGGTGGTCGCGCTGACGGTCAATGTCCAAGCCAATTTGCATGCGATATGGTCGTTTTAATAAATCCGTTTTTAAAACATATTGCACGCCACCACCCCCCAAAAGGCGTTCAAATTACACCAAAACACAGCTATTAAAAGGCAGTTT
>JANMYC010001376.1:0-2168 GCA_031381715.1 Saprospiraceae bacterium | reverse complement strand
GTTCTGGGTCCTTCCAACCTCACTATTGGCGACATTCCCACGCCTTTAAGGTTACCTTTCGCGGCTTATCCATTATCTTCTGGTAAAAGAACAGGTTTGATTTTTCCGAGAGATTATGAGTATAATCAAACTTTTGGCTTTGGCTTGAGGAATATGGGTTGGTATTTTCCCCTCAGTGATAACTATGATTTGACCATGCAGGGCGACGTTTATGTGCGCGGCACATTTGGTGTGAGGGCAAATTCAAATTATGTAAAAACATATAAATACTCGGGGCGCGCTGAAATTGGTTTTAATAGTATTATTTCGGAGGATGATAAAGCCAACCTGTCACGCTCTCCTTCGTGGAATATTTCATGGTCACACACGCAAGACCAACGCGCAAACCCACTTTTCAGCTTCAATGCCAACGTAAATATGCAGGGTAGCAAGAGTAAAACGTTTAGTAATTACCGCAGCACCACTTACAATGACTTTAAAAACGCGACCACAAGTCAAATTTCATCGAGTGCAGGTTTCAGTAAAACGTTCCCCGGTAAGCCATATAGTTTAACGTGGGGTTTAAATCATTCTCAAAATAACTCTACACGTGATGCAACGGTAGAACCACTCAATGCTGATTTTAGGGTACAAACCATTTTCCCTTTTAAAAATAATAAAAGAGTGGGCAATGAAAAGTGGTATGAAAAAGTATCGCTCCAATATTCTGCTTCTATGAGAAACAGAATTCAGACTAAGGACTCACTTTTACTCAATAAAAAAGGGTGGGAAAATCTGCAATCAGGCATTAAGCACGATTTGAGTTCCAGCTTCAATTTTACTTTTTTAAAATATTTTAATCAATCATTTTCAGTCAATTACAGCGAAGCGTGGTATACCTCGCAATACAAAAGAAGTTTCAATCGAGATAGTATCACCATAAGAAAAGATACACTATACAATCCTTTAGATAGTACAGATTTTACTATCCGCAAGGATACCACTCAATGGGGCAAGGTAGATACAATGAAAAAAACAGGTTTTTATCGACTCCCTCAGTATTCAATGGGTACAAATATCTCCACCCGTATTTTTGGAACGATTCAATTTAAAAAAGGTAAAATAAGGGGTATTCGACACACCCTAACCCCCAATGTAGGGTTCAGTTATTCGCCGAATTACACACGCTATGAGGACAGCGTTTACACTGATGCGCGCAACCCTTTCCAACAAGTCTATAATTTATATCAAAATGCCATATTTGGTGCCCCTTCTTCGGGCAGTACACAGGCAGCATTGACTTACTCATTGACCAATCTTTTTGAATTGAAAACTTTTAATAAAAAAGATTCGACGTTTAAAAAGTCCAAATTGCTTGAAAACGTAAGCATTGCGGGTAGTTATAATTTCGTAGCGGATTCCTTCCGTTTCAGTCAAATAGCCATGGGAACCGGTACGAACTTGTTCAAAGGCTTATCCACCTTGAGTGTCAATGCCCTATTTGACCCTTATGGAAAGGACTCAAAAGGCAATCGGGTAAAAGAATTTGCTCTTAAAAGAAATGGTAAGTTATTGAACCTCATCAATGCATCATTGAACCTCAATACAGGATTGAGCATTGGCGATATTAAACGGGTATTTAAAAGCGAAAATGAAGGTAACGAAACGGCATCTTCCAGTACCCCATCCATAAAAAAACCTAAAGGAAAACCTTCGGAGGAATCCCTAACAGATATGCTTGAAAGTTTCCGACTTTCTCATAATTTCAGTATCAGTAGAACCAGCCTTAGTGGGAGAGATACGACTATTATTTCTAATGCACTGTACACTTCAGGCAATATACCCTTAACTAAAAAGTGGCGTATCACAGTAGGCAATATCGGCTATGATTTTTCAAGTAAGCAGATGACCTACCCAGATTTTGGCTTTTACAGAGACCTCCACTGTTGGGAAATGGGTATGAATTGGCAACCTACCCGCGGTACATATTCTTTCTTCCTTCGTGTCAAGCCAGGCACACTTGATTTCTTGAAAGTACCTTATAATAAAAATATTGGGGACGTTTTTAATAGATAGACTTTTAAATGAAAAACTAAAAGTGAAAAGTAAAAATGCCGATAATCGGACACTGAAAGTCCAATTTTAAGCGTTTTTTCACTTTTCACTTTTCACTTAATTACGGTCTTGCT
>JANMYC010001373.1:0-3025 GCA_031381715.1 Saprospiraceae bacterium | reverse complement strand
CACATTAATACTGTCGGGTTTAAATTTTAGAAAAATTTTAAATCTTCCTAAGATTCTGGCAAATTCTGCGCTGTGAACATTTGGAAAGTTTTAAACTTTCCAAATGTTGTACACGACAGCATTAATGTGAAAGACTACTTAAAATACTTTTCACTTAAAATCCTGCAACGCTAAAAACACTCCATTGGACCATCCGAAACCATCTTGTAAAGGATATTCTCCGCCGCCAGCTTCGAGTGATTGGTCAAAAACGTTGTATTTTTCAGTCATTTTACCCGTTTTTTCGTATATTTTGACATTGGCTGCAATCCAATTGGTTTTAATTTTATTCGCCAAATCCGTGAAGCCATAATTCATTAAGCCTTTAAAACTTATCCATTGCAGCGGTGCCCATCCATTCGGTGCATCCCATTGTTGCCCTGTATTGTGTAAAGTCGTCGTCAAACCACCCAGTTTTAAAAAGTCTTTTTCCAAAATCAGGGCGACTTTTTCAGCCTGTTTTTCAGTAGCTATTTTAAAAAATAAAGGAAATGCGGCGGCTAAAGTGAAATGTTCAGTTTGCTCATTTTTAATAAAATCATAATCAAAATAAAAGCCTTTGGCTTCATTCCAACAGTACTTTTCAATGGCTTTTTGCCTGTTTTTACTTAAGTTTTTATAAAAATACACTTTTTCACTATTGTTTAAAAGGGCATAAGCTCCTGAAATAGTCGCTTCCAAATTGTATAAAAGGCAGTTTAAATCCACTGGAATCAAGTCCGTGGTGTGGATACTCGCAAATGAATTTACATCATGAAACCAACGGCTGCTAAAATCCCAACCCGACTCAGCCGCAGCCCTCAAATGCCTAAAAATGACTTCGGGCGCTTGAGTGGAATTGTGCGCAATTTCAACGTCTTCTTTGTAGGATTCGGGTCGAGGTGTATTGTTTTCATCCCAATAACGATTCAAAACCGCACCATCGGGTAAATGAACAACACGATGAGAAGCCGATACCCCCTCAGTATTTTCACTTTTACCAGTCATCCAAAACGCATATTCTTTTTCAAGTGCGGGTAAATATTGTATTAAAATGTCCTTTCCTTTTTCCTCACTCAGCACCTTAACCATCATGGAATAAAACGGCGGTTGCGAACGCCCGACATAATACGTGCGATTGCCGTTCGGAATATGTCCGACGTGATTGAGTAAATACCTAAAATTTTCAACCATATTTTCAATCACATCCACCCGTTTGGATACATGCAGACCCAACATTGTGAAATAACTATCCCAGTAATAAATCTCTCTAAACCGTCCCCCTGGCACAATGTACGGATGCGGCAAAGGTATCAAAGAGCTCTTTTCACTATCGGGCTGACGGGTCAAAACATCCCAAAGCGCATGAATATGCTCAGTGATATTTTTAGTCATATCACTTTTAAAATCAGCCGCACTATCGCTGGGTTCATCAAAATATTGATGCACGAAGGCTTTTAAATCTACCCCCTCAGTATAATGCTGTAAAATATCTTCCAAGGGCATTTTCGGATAGCAATCGGGGAATGTTTTACCATCCGGAAAAACATTATTCATCTGCACCGCTTCAAATAATTGCCCTAATTGATGTATTTCCATTGAGTTATGAGTTTTTTAATAGTTGAGTTTCTTATTTTTATTTCAATAATTCTAAAAATAATTATGTGCTAACGTGAGCGTTTCAATAGAATATATCTCCTTTTTATGTTTATTTTTAACTTTAATATCCAATTTCCAATATTAACATACTATATAAACTTAACTTTAAAGTGAAATTATACGTACATTTGCAATTATTTAAATCTTTTAAAAAAGTTAATTTTTATACTTTTGAGTTTGAAGATGCTGAACAAACAGAGACGGATAAGTTTTTCAATAAATTTGAAAACGTAACCGCTGTTTCAAGTGATTTGAATAATATAGTCGCTTGGCTGACATTAATTGGTGAAAAATACGGTGCTAAACTGCCTTTTTTTAGACAAGAAGCCGCCGCTCATGCTTTACCGCCACCAATGTCAAAAATGATACGTGAGGTTGTTGTCAATGATTTACGACTGTATTGCGTTTGGATCAGTGAAGAAATCGTTATTTTAGCCAATGGTGGTATAAAAGAATCCCAAAAGGTTCAAGATAGTATTGATTTACTCCCGCATTTCAGATTCGCAAATGCTATGGCAAAACAGATAGATGAATTTATCGGTAGTGGTGAATTTAAATTTAATAATAAACTGATTCTGAATTTATCTCAAATAGAATTAACCTATTGAAATATGGATGCATTTGATAGAATTTCAAAAAGAACTCCTGAGGCTATTAAATACCAAATTGATAAAAATTTGGCTATTGCCAATCGAGTCATCGAAATACTGAGGGGTCAAGATAAAACACAGCGCGACCTTGCCCGCGCCTTGGGTAAATCTGAATCCGAAATAAGTAAATGGCTCACAGGGCTTCATAATCTTGAGCTCAAAACAATTTATAAAATTGAAAGTGCTCTCGGAGAAGATATTATTGAGGTTATTGGCTCTAAAGTAACCTCACATTGATTATTGTCTATCATCTATTCAGAGACCGTTTTTTTCTGCAATTTATTAAAAAAGAAGAGGCAAATTATCAACAGACTGAGGGGTAATAATGAAAAGTAAAACGCTGATTGCCCACCATACGCCTCAAATATATACCCTGTAATGATGGAGCCCGTTGTGCCACCCAATGCCGAAAACACCACTATCAAGCCCGACATGGCAGCATGACGGTGAGCTGGTAAGCTGCTTAAAATTGTAGAGTTGATACTTGGGTAAACGGGTGATAAAAATAAGCCAATCATTGGGAATACAAATGCAGCAAGCGGGGCAGTTGCCCAACTTGTAACATCGGTATTACCCAGATTTTGAGCCAAAGGAATCGCAACTATTACTAAACAGCCCGCTGCCACCAAGCAACCCGTGAGCGCATAAAACCAATGTATTTTACGCAATAGCACACCCGCTAAAAAACGACCTAAAGC
>JANMYC010001371.1:0-2180 GCA_031381715.1 Saprospiraceae bacterium | reverse complement strand
CAGCCTTTATCATCGCAACCGCCAATGTGTGGATTGCCCGCAAATGGGTCGCCGAAACTGGCTACGTCCACACCGATTAATTTAAGTTTGGTGGACATATCAAATCCTTTGAAAGACTTATCGCCACCAGTCAAGATAGTTGCTACCACGTCGGCCATTTCGTAGCCCGGAGCTACTAAGCCGTATATCATTCCATTCGCCAAAGCACATTCGCCGATGGCAAATACTGAGGGGTCGGTCGTTTGAAGTTTTTCATTCACAACTATGCCACCTCTCACACCTACTTCCAATCCTGCCACACGAGCCAACTCATCACGCGGCTTGATACCCGCAGAAATGACGAGCATATCCACCTCAAGTTTGGTTTCATCCGCAAACTGGAGTCCAGTTATTTTACCGTTGCCGACTATTTTTTCAGTGGATTTTTGGAGATGGATTTTAAGTCCCAAATTTTCTAATTGGCTTTGTAGCACTTGTGAACCACCGAGGTCAATTTGGCGAGGCATCAATCGAGAAGCAAACTCAATGACGTGCGTTTCCTCTACGCCTAAGTCCAATAAAGCTTTGGCTGCTTCAAGACCCAACAATCCGCCGCCAATAACAGCGCCTCGTCTTGCTTTCACGGCGTAAGATTTCATCAAATCAAGGTCTTCGATGGTTCGATATACGAAAACACCCCTTTTATCAATGCCATCAATGGGCGGAACAAAAGCCGCTGAACCCGTTGCCATTACCAAATAATCATACCCCTCAGTAATACCATGGTGCGATGTAACGGTTTTCGTTTCAGTATCTAAATTAACAACTGGATCACTCAAAATGAGGCGAATGGCATTATTAGAGTACCACTCAATAGGCGCCATAGTGAGGTCTTCTATTGTTTTACCATCAAAATAGCTGCTGAGGTGTACGCGGTCGTACGCTGGACGGGGTTCTTCACCAAACACAACGACGTCAAATGCATCTATACCCGCTTTGGCAATTAATTTTTCACAGAATTTGTAGCCGACCATGCCGTTACCCACTACGACAATTTTCGTTTTTTTCATCAGAATGCTTTGTTTATGAATTGTGAAATCTATGAAAACAATTCAAGACAACTCTGCAAGCTTTTGCCCACCTGAGGATGTGGGAATGAGGAGATGGATGCGTTTTAAATTACTCTAAACTTTTATTTCAAGAATATTTTAAATGCCGTAATAAAAAAGGGACTTCTTCAATTATTGACAATGCAAAGATAGAAGGTTAATGACTTAGTTTAAAAAGTAAAATTACGAAATGATATATAAAAAATCTCTACCCAATTTAATTTTAAAATTCCATTTAAAACCAAAAATATATTTTACAAAAACCAGTATTTTAAAATAAATCATTGTGAAACCTCAAACCCAAATAGGGTAAAAAGCATTAAAATATAGGGTTTTTGAAATATAGGATTTTGTTTCTTTCGAATATACGTTTTATCTTCGGGACATTAATACATTCAAGACGCTCGATAGCCAGAGTTTTGGAGTAATAAAAACCAATTAATTATTGAGATTTCCTCTCGCAAAAAATTGTCTAAGTGGGGACTTAATGGCAATTCAGTACCGAGAAACTCTCCAAGTAAAACCAATAATTTATGTTTAAATACAATTTAGAAGGACATAAATTATAACATCTAAAAAAAGCCTCGAAAGCGAGTGGGGTCGCTCCGAGGCATGAAACTGTAAAACAGAGTTATTTCACAATTCTTTGCAAATAAAGAATAAAAGTGTCAGATTTTCAAAAATTCGAGTAGAATACGTTGAAAATCGCTTTTAATTATCGTCAAACAATCCTTTACCGTTTGCGTTTGCCCAGAATTTTGTGAAAAATGATTTTTAAGTAGTGAAAACTATTCGAGCCTTTGGTACATGGTATTGTACTGAGGGGTAGATGGTTATTCTCTAAAACCAATTATTTATCACCAAAATTATCTAATTCCTATCATGGAAAATTTCAAAAAGTATCCGTTCCGCAAACCAAATCAGTTAACCTCTAACATGTTTTTATTTCCCTAAGTAGTCTTTCACATTAATGCTGTCGTGTACAACATTTGGAAAGTTTAAAACTTTCCAAATGTTCACAGCGCAGAATTTGCCAGAATCTTAGGAAGATTTAAAATTTTTCTAAAATTTAAACCCGACAGTATTAATGTG
>JANMYC010000582.1:0-3863 GCA_031381715.1 Saprospiraceae bacterium | reverse complement strand
CACGAATTACACCAATTTAGATGTTGACAGAATTAAAGCGAATGACACTAAAATTGCCCTTAAGGGCAATTTATTCGTGAAATTAGTTAAAATTGTCAACACGTAAATTAGTGTAATTCGTGTAATCCGATGAATTCGTGGTTCAGAATACCTAATATAGCTTTTATGTATGTTTTTAAAAGTATTATCGAATAATACTTAAATTGACTTAATTCGTTTTAAAAAATCCCAAAAAAAATACCCTCTCAGTTCCGAAAATCGGAATGAACTGAGAAGGCATTTTTTTAATGATTATTTAAACCCCAATTAAGGCTTTTTCAATTTATCAAAGTCACCTGCTTTGAACATACTGATTTTAGCCGGGTCAATGTATTTTTTAAGCGCCGCATTGACCTCATTTAAAGTCAATTTCGATACTTGCTCCTCAAATTTTGAGTCATATTGCATAGTTCTGCCGTAGAAAAGATATGAAGTCAATTTAGCTGCCAATTGCTTATCGCTTGAGCGACCAACTGTACGCGTTTGAACGATTGACTTTTTAGCATCATCTAATTCCTCTTGGGTCAAACCTTCTTTCACAAGTTTTTCGACTTCTTCTTTGAAAGCTTTTTCAAGTTTTTCAACGTTTTCAGGCGCATAAATAGCGTATGCCATGAATCCACCCGTTTTATCCAACGGATCAGCACTGAAACTTGAACCCACACCATAACTTAAACCTTCTTTTTGACGAATGCGATTGGCTAAACGGCTGCTGATAGCGCCACCGCCCAAGACGTAATTGCCTACCCAAGTGGCGGCATAATCAGGCTCATCGTCTTTCATAGCGATATTCAAACCGGCGAGGAATAAAGCGTTGGCTTTATCGGGCGTTTTGATATTATCATTCGCTGGTTTTACTTCAAAATGTTTCTTCTCGATGCGTTTGTAAGGTTTTGGACTTTTCCACGTGCCCAATCCTTCCGTCAATATTTTTTTAGCTTGAGCATCATCAAAATCGCCAATTACGGCAATAGTAGCATCGCTCGCACCATAAAAATCTTTATAAAACTGCTTCACATCTTGAAGTTTTGTCCCTTTTATTTCAGCAATCTCTTCTTCCAAAGTAAGGGTATAATTGATGTGTCCTTTTGGATAAGGGCTCATATAACGGTCTTTTGCTTGAACTGCCAAGGCTTGAGGGTCACTTAATTGTTGCTCACTACCAGCTAATTCCTCTTGACGTATTTCCTCAAATTCTTTTTCAGGCATTGAAGGGTCTCTGAGCATATCAGTGACTAATTTAAGTGTGGCTGGTAAATTGTCTTTCACCGTTTCGATATTCACCACCACTTTATCTTGCTGACCACTGATTTGAACCGTGGATTTTAACTCATCCAACTTGTCTTTAATTTGCTGTTGGCTCATTTTACTGGTACCTTTATTCAGCATTTGACTCGCCATGTAAGCCGTGATGCGTTTGCCATTAAGGCTTTTTTCATCACCGAATCGAAGAACTAAAGTTGCACTCACAGTATTACCGCGCGTACCTTTTTTCAAAAAAGCGTATTTCATTACTCCCGCAGCACCTCGTACGGTACGGCTTTCAATATTATTGCAAGAAGGGTCAAAAACTTCACCTTCTGCCATCACCGCTTTGCCTTTGTAACCTTCCACTAAAGCAGAAATGTCAGGCGCGTTCGGGATTTCAGAACGCTCAGGTTTTGCTTCTGGAATGAACAATCCCACTGTACGATTCGATGGCTTGAAATAAGCTTTAGCCACTCTTTCAACATCTTTAGCCGTGATTTTTTCAATATTATCACGTGAAATAAAGAATGTTCTCCAATCGCCTAAGGCAATATATTCACTTAAAAGTTGACCAGTCACTTCCGAATTTCGGTACAATTGCTCCAATTGCTTCAAAATTTGGGTTTTAGTCCGTTTTACCTCTTCTTCACTGAGGGGGTTAGCGGAGATATCATCCAGTGTTTTTAATAAAATCGTCTTTGCTTCTTCTAAATTTTGTTCTTTACGAACATCCACACCAAAGTAAATAAAACCAGGTTCTTTTGTTTGAAATGTAAAATTACCAACGCCAGAAGCTTTATTCGCTGAAACCAAGTTTTTGTACAAACGACCAGATGGATTATCCGTTAAAGATTCGCCGATGATTTGGACACAAGCAAAATCTGGATGCGAACCCGCAGGAATATGATAACCCGCTGATGCCACTTGCAAATCACCCACGCGGCGCAAAGTCACTAAGCGCTCACCGTCTTGAGTCGGTTCAGTCGACCAAGTGGTTGGTAAAACTCTCGTAGGCTTAGGCACTGCCGAGAAATATTTATCAATCAATTTCAAAGTCTTCGCTTCGTCAATTTTACCCGCTACTAATAATGTTGCATTATCAGGTTGGTAAAACTTGCGGTAAAACGCTTGAAGATTCTCAATGGGCACATTTTCAATGTCAGATCTATTGCCAATTGTTGATTTTCCGTAGTTGTGCCACAAAAAAGCCGTGGACATAACGCGCTCAAATAGAATACTTGACGGGTCATTTTCTCCCGATTCAAACTCATTGCGCACGACAGAAAACTCCGAATCTAAGTCTTTTTTAGCAATGTACGAGTTAATCATACGGTCGCTTTCAAGGTCTAATGCCCATTCAAGATTTTCATCAGATGATGAGAAAGTTTCGTAATAATTGGTACGGTCAAGCCAAGTAGTTCCATTAAAACGAGCACCTTTTTGCTTGAATTCGCCCGGAATGTCCTTATGTTTTGGTGAGCCTTTAAAAGCTAAATGCTCCAAAAGATGCGCCATACCCGTTTCACCATAACCTTCATTGCGGCTACCAACATTATAGGTAATATTGACCGTCATTGTTTGCTTAGAAGGATCCGGGAAAAGCAACACTTTCAAGCCATTGCTTTTAAGGCGATACTCTGTAATCCCTTCCACTGAAGTCAATTTTTCAATATTAGCTGGTAATTGAGCCATTATTGAGGCAGAACACAATAGAATAAGACCCAATAAATAAGACTTTTTCAAAAAACGCATTAGGATTTTCATGTTAAAATAGTTAATGATTTATGCAATTTTTATACAATTTTGTAAAACGCGTAAAAATATGGAATTGATGTATAAATAAGGATTTTATTTTAGACGAGCATCACATAATTACCGATATACTTGCGGTGATGGTGATGAATGAGATTAAAACGATTTGTGTACCCCCCTCAGTCATGCCTTTGGCTTGTCATGCTTTCAGCTTGATGGCGAAGAGTGCGCCGATGGAGCGAAACGCACCATATTTTCAACATAAAACGCCCCTAACTAAACCGAGAAAACCGCCAAAAGTTGACAACTTTGGCGGCAATCGAATTACATCGGGAATAATTTTATTCTCATATACAATGACTATTTTAGTTAAAATTAGTTGCATTAAGGGAACTGCGAAGAACATTTAGCAATTCTCATAATAGATAACATCGGGTACTAATTTTTGATATTAATGGTGTTTTTATGGTTTCATATTTTCATATTTTCATAGGGCTTTACCCTATGCTGATATATGTCGCCCTTTCAGGGCTATGTAATTTTAAAATTCATTTTACCTATATTTAACATTAATAGCCCTGAAAGGGCGACATATATCAGCATAGGGTAAAGCCCTATGCAAAAATGAAAAATAATGAAAACAATAAAAACAAAAAGTGCAATACATTGATAATCAACATATTGCACTTTTCGTTTTTCACTTTTCACTTAAGTCGGCTCACCACTATTTCCCAAATTTGCTCATACGTGATGACTTCCAATTCTGAAGTTAAACCCCGATAATAAAAAGGCGTATCCCTTAATTTATTGAGGTATTTATCGGC
>JANMYC010000541.1:0-14076 GCA_031381715.1 Saprospiraceae bacterium | reverse complement strand
GCCGATAATTGAAAAAAATGGCATCCGAATCGGTTTTGTGGCTTACACGTTTTCGATGAATCAAATGACGAACCCTGCGGGTAAGGAATATTTAGTCAATCACATAGAAGTTAATCAACCTAATATTGATTTAATGGCTTTAAAAAGGGATATTTTTTACCTAAAAACCGTCCTAAAAGCTGATTTTGTTGTATTAAGTTTGCATTATGGCAATGCCTATCAAGCCTATCCCGGAGCGCATATTGTAGAAAATACGGTGCGCATTTTTAAGGAATGTGGTCCCGATATTATACTTGGGGGTCATGCTCATAATATTCAACCCATGGCGAGCGTGCCTTTTAAATGCCCTTTGACGCAGGAAGAAAAGCAGGGTTTTGTGATTTTTTCATTTGGCGATTTCGTGGCGTATGATATTTTTAATTGGTGTCATCTTTCGGTGTATTTAAAATTAGAAATTTCAAAGGGAATTGATTTTAAAAGTAAAAAAATCAAGTCAATACTGAGGGGGGTCGAGCCTGTGCCCGTGTACGCGTGTGGCGTATATAAATCAGCTAAAGAACGAGAGTTGCGCTTTTTAAATGCTCAAAAATGGGAACAAAAAATGGATAATAATGAAGATATTCCCTTCATGACCGATTGGAACAAAGAGGAGTTAAAAGGGCTTATGAAATTTTATAGAGAATACTTTGCTAAAAATTTAGCGTAAAACGCTTTGTTTTGCTGCGAACTAAGAGGATGCCAACGCGATTTCAGAAGGTACAAAATGGCTATTTTATCTTGTTGTAGCTGCCTATCTGCCGACAAGCAGGTACAACAAGACAACAATCTACTTCAACAAATCCAATCCAATATCTTTACGGTAATTTTTACCTTCAAATTCAATTAAAGCCGCATTTTTATTAGATAACGCTAAAGCAGAGGGAATATCATCGCCAAAAGATGTGATTGCCATAACGCGTCCGCCGTTTGTAACTACTTGATTATCAACACTTTTTGTTCCTGCATGAAAAACCATGGAATCCGCTACCCCCTCAGTATTTTTAATAATATCACCTTTTCTATAATCATTGGGATAGCCACCAGCCGTGAGCATAATTGTAGTAGCCGTGCGCGGGTCTTCTTCAATTTCAACTTCTGAAAGCGTGCCGTCACCCAATTTTAAAAATATTTCAATCAAATCATTTTTTAAGCGCGGAATAACGACCTCCGTTTCAGGATC
Organism: Saprospiraceae bacterium; assembly: GCA_031381715.1. Classification (GTDB taxonomy): domain Bacteria; phylum Bacteroidota; class Bacteroidia; order Chitinophagales; family Saprospiraceae; genus JAAFJT01. The sequence goes on along the minus strand of JANMYC010000541.1, from coordinate 12,857 downwards.
ACCCAATCGGCAATTGTACTCAATGACGATTGGTTCACCTTTTACACTGATTAAGCCGATGAACACAAAACCTTGATAATCAATATTTTGTGTTTTAAAACCTTCAATAGTCGGCTTTATGATGCGCTCTTCTACCTTTTTCATCATCACATCGTCCACAAAAGGAACGGGCGAAACCGCCCCCATGCCACCCGTATTCAAGCCTGTATCACCTTCGCCAACGCGCTTATAATCCTTCGCAACGGGAAATATTTTATAAGAATTACCATCAGTTAAAACAAAAACGGAGAACTCGATACCATCCAAAAACTCTTCGATTACTACTGTGGCGCTTGCTGCACCAAACTTGCCATCGAGCATAGTTTTTAACTCCATGACAGCTTCCTCAAAATCATTGAGTATCAAAACACCTTTTCCAGCGGCCAATCCGTCCGCTTTCAAAACATAAGGCGGTTGTAAGGTTTTCAAAAATTCGACCCCCTCAGTATGATTCGTGATTTCACGATAAGCAGCCGTTGGGATGCCTTGTTTCATCATAAAGTCTTTGGCAAATGCTTTTGAACCTTCTAACTGAGCACCATGCGCTGAAGGACCAATGACAATTGTAGAACTGATGGCATCATCATTTTTGATAAAATCACTCACGCCTTTCACCAAAGGGTCTTCGGGGCCTACTACCACGAGTGATATTTCATGAGATAAAATAAGATCTCTAATACCTTGAAAATCAGTCGCTTGCAATGGAATATTCACACCCACCTGCGAAGTCCCTGCATTTCCGGGAGCAATATATAAGTTTTCACAAAGTGGACTTTGTTTCATTTTCCATGCTAAAGCGTGCTCTCTGCCACCGCCACCGAGTAAAAGAATATTCATATAAATTTAGATGTTAGATGTTAGATGTTGGACATCCGAATAATGCCTTTTTAAACCAAAATGCAAAAATCCACGCATTTTCTGAGAATACGTGGATTTTAATCATTTTTTTTCGATTCTTTTTTAATGAGAAAACCGAACGCCAAAGTCGCCACTTAATGTAGATTGGGGTTTTAATAAAACTAAACCATCTCCATTATTAAAAGCATCAATATTGCATGTCATTGGTTCAAGAGCAATACTATTCCTTTGAGGCGGGGTAAATACTTGTAAAAAATTCCATTTAGCCTCTCCTGTTTCCTGCCAATAAGTCAAACGCCCCATTTCAGATTCTAAAATCACTTCGGCAGGTTTGCTTTGATTAAGTATGAAAAATCCGTTATCAAGCGAATAGGAATCAATCCTTTTTAAGTCATCAAACTCATGAAAAGGCGTTTTTTCACCCGTAGGCAACATCCTATCATCAATATTAATGAAATGTGTTTCGGGCATTTTTAAAGATGTATCTTCAATACGTTCCGAAATTTTAAAATAAGGGTGCCATCCCAAGCCAACGGGTATTTCAAACGATTCATTATTGGTAAAAGCCATATTTACATTCAACGCACTATCAGATAAGGTAAATTGCACTTGAAATGTGAACTTAAAAGGATAAGCAAGATGCGAGCCGTCATGACGGAATTCACAAACGATTGAGCCGATGTTTTCATTAAAGTCTGATTTTACGACATCCATTTTCACGTTTGAGCTAAAGCCATGAATAGAATTGCCTGTGTCCGCATTATTAATATCAAATTGATAGGTTTTTCCGTTGAAAGTGTATCGCCCATCTCGCAAGCGATTGGGATACGGGAACAAAATAATGCTTTTCCCCCATGCTCCCTTGGCCAATTCATCTGGTGTTTGGAAGCCATCTATTACGCATTGACCCTTAAATTTTAAATCAATTAAATTTGCGCCGTATTCAGGAACTATTGAAAATGAATCGCCATGGGTGTTTTTAATGGTATGTTTTTTAAAAGAGCCAAATGGCTCAATAAGGTGGTTATACATAGAGGTTTTTACGTTTAAAAAAAATAAAAAAACGCTATTTCATGAATAGCAAAAGCCATTATTTTCCAATAATGGAAAATAATGGCTTAAAAATAGAAATTTAAATATAAACGATTAGTGATTTACCACCAATTTTTTATAAGTTTGCTTAACGCCATCCGTAAAAGAAAGAATATAAATGCCTGATTTTAAATCAGTTACATCAATTTTTTCTGACCCCCTCAGTATAGAACCCATTTTTTGAGTTAAAACAGCTTGTCCCATTGCATTAAAAATACGCAAATTCATATCAGTCATTTTATCCAAATTGAATTGAATATCCACGTAATCACTCGCAGGATTCGGAGCAAGGCTGATGCTTTTTGAAAGCGTTTCATCGTTCACACCAGAAGTGCCATCGAAATTAAAAGTAAATTCAAAAGGTACATTTTCCCAACTATCATCCCATTCAAAATAGTAGGTAGTATTGGCAACAAGTGAAAGGTTGCTAAGGGCAACCGCCACATCTGGGAAATTAGCGCCATCACATTCGTCGTCACTTTCTGCAAAAGGAACTAAAGCACTGCATGAACCTTTATAAACCCACAATCTTGTATCAGCATCCAAGCCACAAGTAGAAACCGATAATTTACCATTGCTTGTTGGAGTGAATTTATACCAATTGGCATGCCCAGCGTCACCATGGGAAGCAATTCCCACGATAGAATCTACTTTGACAATGCCTATTTTGAGCACTTTTGCGCTTTGGCAAGCCTGCATTTCGGTAGGAACGAAGTTTGTTGAAAAAGAGAGTGAGAATCCAAAAGTTTTGGAATCCCAAGCATTATCCCATTCTATGAAATAGTTTTTTCCTGCTTTTACGAATTTTGAAATGTCAGAAGCTGTTTCTTCTCCTGAGCCATCTTTAGCGCAATAATCATCATTGTAGCCAAATAGGTTGAGCGTATCGCAAGAGCCTTCATACAGGAAAAGACGTGTGTCAGAACCACCTCCACAAGAAGAAATTTGCAATAAGCCATCAGAGGTGGGTGAAAACCTGTACCACTTAGCCTTAGTTGGATTGGGATAAATACCAGCATAAGTCGCTGCGCCAGCAATCATGGTATCTACGATATGATAACCGGCTTGAATAGTTACTGCTTTTGTGCAGCCACCACCATTTTGAGAATAAGCAATAGTGAAAATTGAAAGGAAAATGAAAGATGAAAGTATAACCTTTTTCATTTAATTAACCGTTTTGATGAATTGTAAAATAATCTTTAAAACGTAAGTTAGATTTCAGTTAGGTTAATATTATCTTTGGTTATATTAAAAAGTGGTTTCAATTTTACCTAAAAAAGGTAGAAATTGAAGTATCCTCTTTTTTCATACATCAATAGTCAAAAAACAAGCCGATTCGGTGCAGAATCATTTTTTTGCTACATTTTCTTTTAATTCTCCATCAATTTTCTTTTAAAAGTTTCAATAAGACCGCATTTGAATAGCCATATCCATCTTGAATAGGCGAACTCAAGCTGTCAGATTGAGCATTAAAATCAGCTACATTGTATCTATCCAGTATCTTTCCTGTGGATTGATAATGGTTAGAGCATAGTTCAATCCACCGCTTTTTTATATCTTCTGCCAAATCTCCGTGACCATAATTACGCAAGCCCTGAATGGCTATCCATTGCAAAGGAGCAGTGCTATACGGCGCATCAAATTTCTGACCAATGGTATTATTCGTAGCCACCAAACCACCGGGAAGCAAAAGCATTTTTTCAATATTCTCCGCTATTTTATCAGCTTCCCTTTTAGTCACCATTTTAAAATACAATGGATAAGCTGCCGCGAGCGAATAGGTTTCTTTTTTACGGTATTTCTGAAAATCGAAATCAAAAAACATTTGTTTATCATCGCTCCAGCAATAGCGCATAACTGCTTCTCTTCTCTTAGATGACAATTTTTCGTAATTCGCTGCCTCGTCCATTTTTTTATCCAGTATTTTACCTTTCATAATCACCAATTCGAGATTATAAAGCAAAGCATTAAGATCAATCGGGACAATATCCGTGGTATGCAATTTATATTTATCCTTCCCATCCGATAACCACCTACTCGACATATCCCATCCCGACTCTGAGCAAGCTCTCAAATGCCTATAAAATGGTTTTAAATCTTGACCACTTTTCTTCGCAAATAGTTTATCTTCTTTAAAAGATTCAGGTCGTGGTTTTTCATCTCCGTAATACCGATTGACCACATTGCCATCCATGCACACAACTCTCTTTTTTGAACTGGTCTCTTTACCAATTTCCGTAGGCTTGCCATCCATCCAAAACTGATATTCTTTTTCCAATTGAGGTAAATACTTTTTGTAGGTTTCATCCCCCTTTACCGAGGCTAAAAGCTGAACCATGCAAGCAAAATAAGGCGGTTGAGTGCGGGATAGGTAATAAGTGCGGTTGCCAGAAGGCACATAGCCTTGAAAATCTATCAAATGGGCAAAGTTTTTAACCATATTTTCAAGCAAATCTATCTGATTAGTTGCCTTTAAACCCACCATTGTGAAATAAGAATCCTGATAATAAATTTCTCTGGATTGACCAGATTGAACAATATAAGGATTCGGCAACTGAATCAAAGTGCCCAAATCGGAAGTATCTGCTTTACGCATCAGATGGAGCCAAAAGTTTGAAATATACTGTTCAATAGGCTCGGACGTATTCCCTACATAATCCGCGGCAGTTGTAGGCAGTATAAAATATTGATTGACAAAAGTGGATAAGTTAAAATCGGGTTTCACTCTTTCTGTCTCAAAAATAGCTAAAACACTATCTGTACTCATCTTAGGAATACAATCCAAAAAGGTTTTTGAATCCTGAAAAATAGTACTCATTTGTACAGAATCAAAGAGCAGCCCGTATCTCTCTTCGGGTGAAAAGAGCACTTTTGGGTCACGAATACTGAGGGGGTTAAATGTAACAGGTGTGCTTATTTCACTTTGTTTGCAAGCCGAAATAGCAATGAAAACAATGAGTATACTGTAGTTGAGTCTCATACAATCTGTGATAAAAAATTGGAAATAAATAATTTATGCATTCAGATAAGTAGGCGTAAAGAAATAAACCCGCAGGCAGGCTGGTTTATTTTAGCCCAACTACTTATCAGCAATCCGAACGCTATTTTCGGTAAAAATATTAAACTATTTTAAGAAAACGACTTAGTTTGGCTTGTATTTATGATTTTTAGTATTTATCTTTGTTATGAAGGTGTAAGAAACGGTTGAACCGGTTTTAAGAGTGGGTTTTGCCTTATGTTAGTCTTTTCGAGTTTTGCTTCCCCCCGTTCGTTCACTTTTCTAAAGTTAATTGTTTTATCTTCATTATTTTTTCATTTCTCAATTCTTTTAAATGAATATTTTTGTTGCAAAGCTTAACTTCAGCACTCGTAACGAAGGGCTGCAAGCAGCGTTCGAACGTTTTGGACAAGTAGAATCGGCTAACGTTATTATGGATCGTGAAACAGGCCGCTCAAAAGGCTTCGGTTTCGTTGAAATGTCCGATGATTCAGAGGGTCAAGCAGCCATTCAAGCCCTTGATGGTAGTGAATTAGATGGCAGTACAATCGTTGTTAAAAAAGCAGAAGCCCGTGAAAACCGTAGCAGTGGTGGTGGCGGCGGCTTCAAAAAATTTGATAACAACAATAGACGCTCATCTTTTGATAGACCACGTCGTGATGATCGTTGGAGTCGCGATTAATTAATAGACTTTCTATTCGTTAAAAAGTTAAAGCCGATACTCAACTCAGTATCGGCTTTCTTTCTTTAAAAAATCCATCCTGTTTGAAAACTAATGAAATGCCCCCTCAGTGTCGGCAGTCCACCTGCAAGCGGCTCATTAGCATACTTACGAGGATTGAATAAGGGATTTAAGGATTTGGCTATTCGGCACGAAAACACCCAATGACTGTTCGCATAATAATTCACCCCACTCATTATACTCAAATCATTTTTTGCAAATCTATCCACCACCGCAGCATGAGGGAAAAAAGGATTGGACTGGGCACTGAATAAACGCCCATAAGCCAAGCCGATAGAAAAAGAGACCTTAAAATACTCTCCATCCTCACCCGATTTTTTTTTCCAATCCCGAATATTCAATAAAACAGGCACCTCTATATAATTCAAATTACAAGTTCTGTTGATAGCCGCTTCATTCTCAGTAGTTCGGCTACCTCTTTGGCTGTAAAGGATTTCGGTAGAAAGCTCTAAGCGCCCGCCCAACTCAACTAAAGCCCTTAATCCTCCACTTATGCCTACTTTGTGATAACCCGCAGCGGCATCACCGTCTAATTGTGCAGCATTAAAACCCGCAACAATTCCCCCTTTAAACCTATTCTGTGCCTGTAATTGATGAACAAATAAAAGAGTATATAATAATATAGCCGTTCTAAAAAAGCTCATTGAATCTAATATTTTAATATAATGATAAATATTTTTGCTTGCAAAAACAAGTAAAAACTTGTCGAATTTTAAAATTTTGAGTAAAATAGAATGATATTTCTAATTTCTATTCTTATAAACGCTTGATTCTCCCTTTTATCGGTAAATTTGCCAAATTTTTTTAAATGAAGTTACACTTTTTACTGATTAATGCAGTATCAGAGGCATTAACTGATATTTTTCAGAATGGGAAATATGCCGATAAAGTCATTGAGCGATTGCTCAAGTCCAATGCAAAATGGGGCAGCCGCGACCGTGCATTCATTGCCGAAACGACTTACGAATGTGTCCGCTGGATGCGCTTATACTCTCAGCTATCAAGCAACCCCGATAAGAGCTTTCAAGAACTCTCTAAAGGCGACATCATTGAAATAATTGGTATCTATTTAGTCTTAAAATCGGGCGGAAATATTGATTTTAAAGAGTTTATACATTTAGATTATGCTGTTTTAAAGAACCAATTAGATGCCATTTCAGAACGTAAAATTAAAAATTCAGTACCTGATTGGTTGGATGAATTATGCGTTTCAGAAATCGGTGAAGAAAAATGGAACGCTGAAATTAAAGCACTTAATCTACCAGCAGACATCGTTTTAAGGTGCAATACTTTAAAAATAAACGTCAATACTTTATCTGAAAAGTTGCTCGCCGTTAATTTTGAAACTCGGACTACCCCCCTCAGTAAAGAGGCTCTTGTTTTAAAAAAACGGGGAAATATATTAGCTTCCGAACTTTTTAAAGAAGGCTTTTTTGAAGTACAGGATGCTGGTAGTCAAATGATTGCGCCCTTTTTGCAAGTTGAACCGGGTATGCGGGTGGTGGATGCTTGCGCCGGTGCAGGGGGAAAATCGCTGCATTTAGCAACACTCATGAACAACAAGGGCACTATCATTTCGACGGATACTGAGGGGTGGAAATTGGAGGAATTGCGCAAACGGGCTCGCCGCAACGGTGCAAACATCATAGAAACGCACACGATTGATACCACCAAAGTAGTGAAAAAATTGCATGATTCAGCGGATAGATTGCTGCTTGATGTACCCTGCTCGGGCTTAGGTGTTTTGCGCCGTAACCCCGATGCCAAATGGAAGTTAAAACCCGAATTTTTAACTGAAATACGCAATACACAAGCCAAAATCATCAATGATTACTCTAAAATAGTGAAAGTAGGCGGTAAAATGGTGTACGCAACGTGCAGTATTCTGCCTTCTGAAAATGAAAATCAAGTGGCACTTTTTTTAAGCAATAATAAAAATTGGAAACAATTGGATGAGCGTAAAATAACGCCTGCCCAAGAAGGCTTCGATGGTTTTTACATGGCATTGCTTGAAAGGATTTCTTAATACTTAATACCCGAGGCACCCCAAATGTTCCGGGTGCCTCGGGAAAGGTGCAAATTTTATTAAAATCGAATTCTTTTTTGATTTAAAAGATTTGAAACTCCTACTTTTGTCGTCCGTTTTATGAATATGTAAAGTGCAAAGTATTGGAATATTTCAAAATCTTTTCGATACTTAATACCAAACGACCTATTAATTTTATCAAACATAGAATATGAAAGTTTTAAAATTCGGTGGCTCATCGGTTGCCAAACCTGAACGCATAAGGGGAATAATCGAAATTCTGAAGAAATATAAAGCGCGTAATGACCAATTTACGGTAGTTTTTTCTGCATTTGGTGGTGTAACGGACTCTCTTTTGGAAATGGCAGTGAATGCCGAAGCAGCTGACCACAGCTACATGGTGAGCTATGAGCAATTCAAAACGCGCCATCTTGAAGCGGCTCAGGAATTGCTTTCAACGGAGCGTTTCAAGGAAGTTAAAGGTCATTTGCTCCAAAATTGTGAAGATTTATTGGGTGTACTGAGGGGTATCTTTTTAATAAGGGAAGTATCGGCACGCACTTCTGATTATGTGGTGAGTTTCGGAGAGCGCATGTCTGCATTTATTATTGCGCACGCTTTGGATGAAGCAGGTGTGCCCGCAGAATTTTTGGATGCTCGTAAAATCGTTAAAACGGATAAAAATTTCGGTTCAGCAAAAGTTGATTTTGAAGCGACTGACCCAGTTATTGCGGAATATTATGCCCAGCACAATGATAAAATTCAGATTGTAACGGGTTTCATCGGCTCAGCCAAAGGCAGTAGTAAAAACTCTGATTTTGGATTGACAACAACTTTAGGTCGTGGGGGCTCGGATTATACAGCAGCTATTATTGCAGCAGGTTTGGAAGCCGAGGTGATTGAAATTTGGACGGATGTGGATGGCGTTTTAACCGCTGACCCTCGTAAAGTGAAAAAAGCATTCACCATTCCAACTATGACCTATGCGGAAGCAATGGAAATGAGCCACTTTGGCGCAAAAGTGATTTATCCGCCTACACTCGTGCCTGCTTTGAAAAAAAATATTCCACTTTATATAAAAAACACCTTCAATCCAGATTTCATCGGTACTTTTATTTCAACTGAAAAAAACCCGACTGGACACGCTGTGCAAGGTATTTCTTCCATCTCGAACGTATCTTTATTGACACTTTCGGGCAGCGGGTTATTTGGCGTGCCCGGTGTAGCGGGACGCTTATTCAGCACATTGGCAACGCACGGCGTAAATGTGATTTTGATTACTCAAGGCTCATCGGAATCAAGCATAAGTTTCGCTGTACAACCAAATGACCATCTCAAGGCACGTCGTGCGGTTGAAAAAGCATTTGAATACGAGTTGAAAAATGGAACGGTTGACCCCCTCAGTATTGAGAGTGATTTGGCAGTGGTAGCGATTGTGGGTGAAAATATGCGCTTCCGTCCGGGCATTGCGGGTACAATGTTCCAATCATTGGGTAAAAACGGTGTGAATTGTATTGCCATTGCGCAAGGTTCATCGGAGTTAAATATTTCAGTGGTCATTCCAAAAAGCGACGAATCGAAGGCACTGAACGCGCTGCACGAAGGATTTTTCTTATCGGATACCCAAACGCTGAATATTTTCATGACGGGTGTAGGCTTGATTGGCGGTACTTTATTGAAACAAATAGCGGCTCAAGCGGCATATTTGAAAGAAAATCGCTCGATGGAAATCAAAGTTGTGGGTTTATCCAACAGCCGTAAAATGCTTTTTGATGAAAAAGGCATTGACCTAAAAGACTGGAAGTCTGACCTTATTGAAAAAGGTGAAGAAGCCACTCCTCCTGCTTTTGCCGTTAAAATGAAGAAACTGAATTTACAAAATTCAATTTTTATCGATTGTACAGCCAATGCAGATGTGGCAGCTTTGTACGAAGGCATTTTAGAAGAATCCATTTCGATATCAACGCCTAATAAAATTGCTAATTCGGGTTCTTACGCGCATTATCAAAAATTGAAAGGTATTGCTCGCAAGCGTGGGGTAAAGTTTTTGTATGAAACAAACGTTGGTGCAGGGCTGCCAGTAATTTCAACTCTGACAGATTTGATTAATTCGGGCGACCAAATTTTGAAAATTGAAGGTGTTTTAAGTGGTTCGCTCTCCTTCATTTTCAATAATTTCAAAGAAAGAGTCAAATTTTCGGATATTGTCAAACAAGCCCGTGAATTGGGCTATACCGAACCTGACCCACGCATAGATTTAATGGGCATTGATGTGCGCCGTAAATTGGTGATTTTAGCTCGTGAAAGTGGTTTGGCATTAGAAGAAAACGATGTTAATATTGAAAATTTCCTACCTCAATCATGCATAGATGCTGCAACAGTAGATGCTTTCTTTGAAAATTTAGTGAAAGAAGAGGCTTATTTCGATAAAATGATGGCTGATACTGAGGGGGGGGCATTGCGCATGATTGCTAAAGTAGAAAGAAACAAAGCAACTATTGGTTTACAAAAAATAGATTCTCAAAATCCTTTTTTTCAACTCAGTGGCTCGGATAATATGATAGTTTTCACTACAGAGCGTTATAAAGAGCGTCCATTGGTGGTGCGTGGTCCTGGCGCAGGTGCAGAGGTAACCGCAGCGGGAGTTTTTGCTGAAATAATTACTATTGGCAATTATCTGTCGTAAATAACTATGTAGTTTTAAAATTAGATTTTAATATAAAAAATAGGCTTATCGAGATTTTAATCTGGGTAAGCCTATCTTTTTTTGTTTTAAAAATAGAGTTTAAATAATTGATTATGAGTTAGTTATCAATACTATTTAAAATGTATTTTAAAAATAATGATAAAAAAGAATCTTTTCTTTTAATTCCAGAAATCCGTACTCACCATTACTTCGTAAATATTTGTACAAGCGACGTCAGAGTAATATATTGGTAGAAAAGTAGAAGTCACTTGTCAATAAATTCGAAATAAGAACAATTCGTAAGCATAGATTTGGTTTCCGTGAGGGAAGCAGCGAGAATTCAGGGAATATATATTATGACCTCTCGCTGCTTTCCCTTTTTTATTTTAAGCCGGTTGCAATGCATCGACTCTGGCGATTGAGGCGTTGATTTCGGATTGAGGAATCTCATAATCCACTAATCCGCCGCTCAAATACGTTTCATAAGCCGCCAAATCAAAATGTCCATGTCCGCACATATTGAACAAAATAGTGCGGCTGACACCTTCTTCTTTACATTTTTGAGCTTCTTGGAATACCGTTGCCAATGCATGCGTTGCTTCGGGTGCCGGTAAAATACCTTCTACTTTCGCAAATTGAATACCCGCCTCAAAACATTCTTTTTGATGATGCGAACGGGCTTCTATCAACTTATCTTTCAATAATTGGCTCACAATTACACCTGCACCATGATAACGCAGACCACCCGCATGAATAGGCGAAGGAACAAAATCATGCCCCAATGTGTACATCGGCAACAGTGGCGTCATACCTACAGAGTCACCAAAATCGTAGCGGAATTCACCACGAGTTAGTTTAGGACAACTTGCTGGCTCGCTCGCAATGCAACGAATATTTTTACCTTCTACAAGATTCAAACGGAGGAATGGAAACGACAAACCCGCAAAATTAGACCCGCCACCAAACGGTGCTACTACAATATCAGGCATATCACCCGCTTTTTCCATTTGTATGAGGGCTTCTTGACCCACAATGGTTTGGTGCAATAAAACGTGGTTCAATACACTGCCTAAAGCATATTTTGTATTTTCGTCAGCAATAGCCAGTTCAACCGCTTCTGAAATAGCGATGCCCAAACTACCCGGCGAATTAGGGTCTTGAGCCAATATTTGACGACCCGCATTTGTCAAATTTGTCGGTGAAGAGAATACCTTTGCACCGTAGGTATTCATGATGATTTTACGGTAAGGTTTGCTATCGTAACTCACTTTTACCATATAAACATCACATTCGATGTCGAACATTTGGCAAGCAAAACTCAAGGCAGTACCCCATTGACCCGCGCCCGTCTCGGTCGTGATGCGTTTGACGCCTTGCATTTTATTATAATAAGCCTGTGGGACAGCCGTATTCGGCTTATGCGAGCCTGACGGACTTCCACCTTCGTACTTGTAATAGATTTTAGCGGGCGTATCCAAAAGTTTCTCTAAACCGTACGCTCTGTAAAGCGGAGTCGGACGCCAGATGGAATAAATATCACGCACTTGGTCAGGAATTTCAACGTATTTTTCCGTTGTAACCTCCTGTTTTATCAATTCCATTGGGAAAAGGGGCGCCAACATTTCGGGGCCAATCGGTTCTTTTGTTCCTGGGTGTAAAGGAGGAAGGGGTTTGTTTGGCATGTCTGCAATAATATTGTACCAATGAGTCGGCATTTCCTTTTCAGAAAGGATAATTTTACGTTCCATAGACTTTTAATATTTTTAATTTGTTGAAATTGAACCTGTTTAATGTTTCCAATTTGAGTTAAAAATGAAGTATTTTTCATCCCGAGAATCGGAATAGAAAAGAACGATTTTTAACCAAACTTAGAAACTTTAAACAGGCTCATTAATTAAATGTTTTATAATTTGCAATGGCGATAAAATTATAAATTTTAATTTGCATATCAATAAAATTGAATTTTTTAATTTTAAAAAATATTAAAACATTTTTTGGTGATTATTTTATTAAAATCAATTATTTGTTTTAAATTGCATCGTTTTAATAAACATTTTAATTATACTTTATATACAATGTATTCAAAAGAAGAACAACGTCGTCTTTATGACCTTTCAAAACAACTTTTAACTCAAAATACTGACCTGTCCCGAAGTCTCGAGGAAGGGGTCAATACTTTGGAAGCGGCTACTTTGGTAACTGATTTGCAAGCCATTTTACACTATCACGAGTGGCGTTACTATGTGATGGACGACCCGCAAATTGCAGATTTTGAGTACGATACTTTGTATAAAAAATTGGAGCACCTGGAGGATTTATACCCCAACCTTATTACGCCCGACTCGCCGACGAGTCGTGTAGGCAGTGATATTGCAGAAAATGTGAAAACAGTGCCGCATTTGACGCCCATGCTTTC
>JANMYC010000531.1:0-2649 GCA_031381715.1 Saprospiraceae bacterium | reverse complement strand
GCCGATACAACAAATTGACTCATGCCTGCAAAGGTAAAAATTTTCTGATGTCATAAAAAAGATTTTTTCCACAATATGACTTTATCGGAATACTTATTGAGTATTCATATTTATAGATGATTGATAACCAATATTTTAAATCCAAAATTATTGTTAAAAAATTCTACATTTTGTTGATTATTTTTAAATAAAATGTTGATTTCATGGCTTTTTAAAAAGTATTTGACATGAAATTACCTTACACCTCACGTTAGGGAAACTTCAAAAGTTTACCTAACATGAAGTCCATCAAAAGTTATAAAAGATTTAAAACCTCGATTGTATATAATGAAAATAGGAAAAATGCGTCTTTAGCTATGATGGAAATGTTCAATAAAATTCTCCCGTTCCCTTTTATGGTGGACATTGTACAATGGTTGGCTTTTGGGCTCAATATCATGTACGTCATTCTGGCATCTCGTGGCAATACATGGTGCTGGGTATGGGGATTTTTTGGAACTATTTTCCAATTTATCGTTTGTGTTGATGCCGATTTAATGTCCGACGCTACACTCCAAATTTATTATTCTTTTTCGGCTATCTATGGCTGGTTCAGCTGGCATAAAAAAGAAGGTGACAATGATACTATTCCAGTGACTTCGCTACCCCTCAGTAATCATCTTAAAATTGTTCTTTTAGGTGTATTATTGGCCATTCCTTTGGGTTTATATTGGCATAAAGCAGCGTTTAGGTACGAAGATGCCACTCTCACTGCGTTTAGTATCCTCACCACGTTTTTAACCGCTCGAAAAATATTGGAGAGTTGGTTCTATTGGATAGTTATTGATTTATCCTACGCCATTATTTATTTTGAAAGAGACAAATATTTATTGGTGGTTTTGTCTATTGTCTATTTTATCTTCTCCATTCGAGGTTATATCAATTGGCGAAAAGAGACTCTCGTTTTATCTTAATCCAAAAATCTCATCCCTTGTTATATGCTTTTCGTCAATAAAATGCATAAGCCTACTTGCATTTCACTATTTTTATTATTATATTTGTAAAAGTCAATTGAATCCGAATGATAGCCAACCCATTTCAAAAAACTCTAAAATTGGTTGACATAATATGCTCCCAAACAGTTTAAACAACAGACATAAAACTATTTATAAACTCCTTAAAGTTTCTAATAGTTTAGAGTATGATATCCAACACATGCTCAAGCCCTATAAGTTCACAATTGCCCAATACAGCATACTCAGAGCATTGAGAAGTCACCACCCGCTTCCCGTTAATGTTATGGCATTGCGACATGAAATGATTGATAAAATGAGTGATGTCACTCGTTTAATCAACCGTTTAGCCGACAGAAACCTCATTGTCAAGAAAATAAGTCCCGATGATAAAAGAGTATCCGAAGTTTTTATCAGTGAAAAAGGCTTAAAAGAGCTTATCCAAGTAGAAAAAGACTTAGAAGATGTCAATTTTTTAAAACATATAGACATTGAAAAGCTCGATTCACTTAACAATATACTCGACGAAATTCTTTTGAAAAGAGCAGAGGACTGAGCTTGAGTAATGTAATTAGGCTTAATTAACTGTCCGCTTGTGTCAATGTTATGTCAATAAAGATTAAAACAGATAAGTAGAATGCTTCAAGAACGTACTTTTGTTATTTGAAATTCAAATAACAAATTTATGGGTAAAATAATTTTAACACTGGGCATTATTGCTTCTTTTTCTGTTTTCAAACTATCTGCACAAGACGTTCAAGCACCTAAAATTGCTGACGAAAAGCATTTAAAAAATGTCCGTCAACTCACTTATGGCGGCAATAATGCCGAAGCTTATTGGAGTTTTAACGGTAAAAACCTTAGTTTTCAATCCGATTATGCTAAGTGGGGTGTCAGTTGCGACCAAATATTTAATTACTCCATTAAAAAAGGTTTAAAAGATACTACTTATCATCCGCCAATGATTTCAACAAGTCATGGGCGCACAACTTGCTCATTTTTCATGCCCGATGGCAAGCACATTTTATACGCTTCTACCCATCAAGGCGGGGATAGTTGTCCCGTTCCAACACCTACCGATGGTAAAAAATATGTCTGGCCTCTCTTCAAAGATTTTGATATTTATGTCGCTGATTTTCAAGGAAAAATCACCAAACAACTCACTAATACTGAGGGGTATGATGCTGAAGCGACTGTTTCTCCTGATGGTAAAAAAATTGTTTTCACCTCTACCCGTTCGGGCGATTTGGAGCTTTGGATGATGAATATAGATGGCTCTGACCAACGCCAAGTTACCAACGAATTGGGCTACGACGGTGGTGCATTCTTTTCACCCGACTCCAAAAAGCTCGTTTTTAGAGCCAGCCGACCTAAAACTGAAGAAGAAATCAAAGACTATAAAGAGTATTTGGCTAAAGGACTCGTCGCGCCTACCAGTATGGAAATATTTACTGTGAATGTAGATGGCTCGGATTTAAAGCAAATTACCCACCTTGGGAAAGCCAATTGGGCACCTTATTTCACGCCCAACGGAAAGAAAATACTTTTTTCATCCAATCACCACTCCAAGCGGGGATATGATTTTCAATTGTACATGATTAATACGGATGGTACAGGTTTGGAACAGGTCACCACTGAGAGTATTTTTAACTCATTC
>JANMYC010000524.1:0-2004 GCA_031381715.1 Saprospiraceae bacterium | reverse complement strand
GCCGCTGCTGTTCGAGTTCGAGAAAGTGCGACGAATTCGGAAATTCGGAAAATTCGTGGTTTCCAATACGTAATTGTGGTATAAATCAGAATTTCAAAATTTTATGTGCGATTTTAAATAGCTTTCTACAAAACTTAGTTACACCCATTGAAAAAGTGGATTGATGGATTATTGAAGATTAATTTTCACGTTGCAATTATAATCGAAATATCTCATATTTTTAATCTTAAATGCTCAAGTAAAAATAAAAAAAGCACCCCCTCAGTAGGAGATGCTTTTGGAAAAAATATTGATAGAATATTTTAATTAATGCGCTAATACAGCCGCTTGTTTGCGTTTTTCAAGAACAGCTTTATAATCTCGTGGATACACTTTTACAAAATGCGCTTTATTGGTAGCCCAATCTTGTAAAATATCGTGCGCTTTTTTACTGCCCGTCAAGCGGAAATGCTCGCGAACCATGCGGCGCATAGTGTCGAAATCTTCGTCAGTCACGACATCCATATCTGCCATATCATTATTAAAATTAGCTGGCAACTTATTGTTCGGGTCAAATACATAAGCAATACCGCCCGACATACCCGCTGCAAAGTTTTTACCGGTATCGCCTAAAACGACGACAATACCGCCCGTCATATACTCACAACCATGGTCACCTACGCCTTCTACAACCGCGTGCGCACCTGAGTTACGCACCGCAAAACGCTCGCCAGCCATGCCCATAATGTACGCCTCGCCCGAAGTCGCACCATAAAGTGCCACGTTGCCAATGATGATGTTTTCAGATGGGTTGAATGTCGCTTTTTCATCGGGAGAAACGGCGATTTTGCCGCCTGAAAGTCCCTTGCCGAAATAGTCATTGGACTCACCCCTCAGTATAAACGTCACACCTTTGGTTAAAAATGCCCCAAACGATTGCCCCGCTGAACCCTTGAAACGATATGAAAGGGTGTCTTCTGGAAGTCCAACCCCTTTATATTTTTTGGAAATTTCGTAGCTCAACATTGTACCAACAGCTCTATCCGTATTTTTGATACTTAAAATAGACGAATACTGCTTGCCTGTTTCAAGCGTATTTTCGGCTTTTTTAATCAATTTTCTGTCTAAAATATCTTCTAAGCCGTGGTCTTGAGCCACTGCTTTGAATTGCCCAACGCTTTCATCAGCTGGCTCTTTGTATAAAATAGGTGTTAAATCGACTGATTTATATTTCCAATGTTTTACTTCTTTTTTAGTTTTCAACATCTCGACTTTGCCTACCATTTCATTGATGGTACGGAAACCCAGTTCTGCCATGATTTCACGTAAATCTTGAGCAAGGAAGGTAAAGAAATTGATGACGTGCTGAGGGTCGCCTGTGAAACGGCTCCGCAATTCAGGGTCTTGGGTAGCGATACCGACAGGGCAGGTATTGACGTGGCATTTGCGCATCATGATACAGCCTTCAACGATGAGGGCAGCCGTAGCAACACCCCATTCTTCAGCTCCGAGCATGGTAGCAATCGCTAAATCACGACCTGTACGCAACTGACCATCGGTTTGGACAACTACACGGTCACGAAGTTTGTTTCTGACGAGTGTTTGGTGCGTTTCAGCTAAACCCAACTCCCACGGCAGACCCGCGTGGCGGATACTACTGAGCGGGGATGCTCCTGTACCGCCGTCATAACCCGCAATCAATATTTTATCGGCTTTTGCCTTCGCCACACCCGATGCAATAATACCAACACCTGCTTTTGAAACAAGTTTCACGTTAATATCTGCTTTCGGATTGCTGTTTTTTAAATCAAATATCAATTGTGCTAAATCTTCAATAGAATAAATATCGTGGGGTGGTGGCGGTGAAATCAAACCCACGCCCGGTGTGCTATGGCGCACTCGACCTATCCAATCATCCACTTTATGCCCTGGTAATTGACCACCTTCACCCGGTTTAGCGCCTTGAGCCATCTTGATTTGTAGCTCATCAGCTTGGCTCAAGTAGTAACTTGTCACCCCGAAACG
>JANMYC010000507.1:0-1961 GCA_031381715.1 Saprospiraceae bacterium | reverse complement strand
TGCAACTTTTAGGCGTGGGACGAGGGCTTGTTCGGGTGTTTTCACTGTTAAATGCACCACAAGCCTTTGATTGAAATAGGTTTCAATCTCTTTAACTGCCTTTCTATTGATAATCATTTGGCGGCTAATGCGATAAAATTGTTCGGGCGAAATCAGATTTTCTACATCATCCATGGTTTTAAAAAGGGGGTGTTTTTCGCCTTTAAAATTATACAAATAAGCGGTTTCATTTTCAAAATAGACAAAAGCAACATCAGCGACTGCAACGGGATATATTTTTTCGCGGAAGCGAATGAGAAAGCTGCTTTGATAGGTCTTTTCTTTGACAATCAGTTCTTTGAGGTTTAAATTTTCAAAAGTATGCTTGACGAAACTCCCTTTTAACCCTTCTACTTTAAGAATCGCTTGGTGAATATCTTTTTCATTAAATGGTTTTAAAATATAGCCAATGCCGTTGTTATTAAAAGCTTTTAAGGTATATTCATCATAAGATGTGCAAAAAACAACGGGCAAATTGACCGCAATTTTATCAAATATCTCAAAACTTTGCCCATCGGACAATTGAATATCCATGAATACAATATCTAAATGAGATTGGTGTATTTGTAAATAATTCACAGCGGTTTCAACGCTGTCGCAAATACTCATAACGGAATAATTGGGATGTGTTTCAATCAACTCTTTAAGCAAAGCAGCCGTTTTCTGCTCATCTTCTACGATAAGGATTTTCATTAGTCAAAATAATTTTTATGGTCGTAAACAAATCTATTACGTTCAATGTCAACTTTTATGGTTGAAATACTGAGGGGTAGGTGTCAGACGCTTTTGGAAGCTTCTGACACCTTAAAAAATAATTTCACGGTAGTTTCATACGTTGTTTCATCTTGTTTTATAACAACACCTTGTTCTATACCTGTCAAAGCATACCGCTTTTTAAGATTTTCAATACCGATGCCGAATGATTCTATTTTCACTTGTTTGGGCTGATAGTTGTTAGAAATCGTAAGGCTTTTAAGGTCTTTTTGATAAACACGAATGTACAACGGTTTTGCTTCAGATACAATATTGTGTTTAATACAATTTTCAGCCAGCAATTGCAAGGTAAAAGTAGGTATTTGATACGATAAAGATTCATCAGCAATGGCGACATCTAAAAAAATAGAATTTTCCTGCCGTAAAGTCATCAGATACATATAGGCTTTAAAAAAATCCATTTCTTCTTTCAGTGTCACCGTTCCTTTTTCTTTTTTTAAGGTTTGGTGATAGACTTCTTGCAGTTTTATAATAAATTCTTCTGTGCGGGCATCTTTTGACCGCACCATGGCTTGTAGAGTGGTTAAGCTATTGAACAGAAAATGCGGATTAATTTGTAGCAACAACTGATTAAATTGCGCTTTGAGGTTTTCACGTTTCAAAGCGATATTATCAGCATTAATTTTCGAACGCTCATTAAAGGATTTAATACTTTCTATTAAAGCCATGAGGATGGGAATATTCCAGCTATTCCTCATAACAGTTACCCACATATTCGGATTGGCAAACCCCTCAGTAAAATGCACAAAATTGTAGTCTAAAAACTGATAAAGTATGATAAAAGAGCCACCTACCAAAGCAGCAATGAGCCACCGTATGACCTTACTGTAAGCTGTTGAATAAACAGCTTTTCTAATCACCCATAACACTATAAGTTGCATAAACCCTGTGAAAAACCAATACTTGAATGCTTCTTGCACAGAGTGAACGGGTATTTTAAAAGAATTTAAGGTCAAAATAGGCATCAATACAGGATACATAAAAGGCAGATATTTTTCTGCGTTGGATAAAGTGCGCTTATGATTAAGGGTATCTGGCATGGTCAAAATAGTTTGATTGTTGTGACGTAAGTTGTTTCATTTTGTTCAATAGTAACAGCATCGTCTATACCCAAAATGGTATAGCGCATCTTTAGGTTTTCAATACCG
>JANMYC010000498.1:0-5152 GCA_031381715.1 Saprospiraceae bacterium | reverse complement strand
ATGATAAAAATGATAGAATTTGCCATATCTTCAGCAGTCAGCCACGTTTGTTTTCCTTCCGTGTAAGGGTCAGCGTGGAATGGCGTATCCACCAAGCCAGAATACACAACGGATACTTTAATCCCATCTTTTCTTACTTCTTTTCTCAATGCCGCTGAAAAAGCATCTTGCGCAAACTTCGTAGAACAATACAAAGAGCCACCATCAAAAACGCGCTTGGCAACATCGGAAGCAATATTAATAATATGCCCCTTTTGGTTGGCTTTCATATTCGCTAAAACGGCTTTGCTGTATAAAAATGTGCCTTTTACATTGGTATCATAAACGTCCGACCACGTTTCAGCACTGAAAGTATCAGTGGGTCCAAAAACGCCGTAACCTGCATTATTAATCATAAAATCAATCTGACCGTAAGCTTCGATGGTTTCAGCAATGGTTTTATTCGCTAATTTTTCATTTGAAACACTTCCGATGAAAATCAAACATTTTGCACCCGCTTTTTTACATTCGGTTTGTACTTCTTTTAACTCGTCCTTGCTGCGGGCAACAAGGCTTAAATTAGCACCTTGATTTGCTAAATTAATGGCTAATGCTCGACCAATTCCTTTTGATGCTCCCGTTAAAACGACTGTTTTTCCTTGAAAACTCATAAATATTTATCTATTTTTAAATGAAATGAATGACTTTTGAAAAAAAATAGCTCTAATACTGAGGGGGGTATAAACTTTACCAAACCCTTAAAGGCGCATGTGTCAAAGGTGTTTCAGGCGTTACTAAAGGCGTCCGCCCTTGCTCAATAGATAATTTTACGTTAGGTAAATACGGTAAAACGTGCTTTCCAAAGAGTTTACATTCCCCTAAAAGTGGGTATCCTGATAAAATAAATGCTCGAACGCCCATATCCATATACCGATTCAATTTAGCTAAAACTTGGTCAGGCGTTCCCACGATTGCTCCGCCACAACCTGACCGCGCCCTGCCGATACCCGTCCACAACATCGGCTCGACGAAATCATCGGCATCCGCCATTTTACGAAATTCGTCCTGTCTCATTACACCCGCTGATTTGGAATCTTGGGTTCTGTTTTTGAGTTTTTCACCCATATCAGCGTCAAATTTAGACATCAACTTTTTGGTGTATGCCTTGGCTTCATCCTCCGTTTCTCGCACAATGACGTGAATCCTCATGCCAAAATCAATTTTTCTACCGTATTGAGCTGCCCGTGCGCTCATGTCTTTCATGGTCTCGTAAATACTATCCTCTGGCTCAGGCCACATCAAAAACACATCGCAATAACGGGCACATACGTCTTTTGAACCAGGAGAAATACCCCCAAAGTACAACAAAGGACCGCCATTTTGCTGATAAGGTTTGATGGGGTCGGTAGGCATTTTAAATTTATAAATGTCACCTTGAAAATCAATGTAATCCTGCGTCCATGCTTGTTTCAATATTTCAATGACTTCATTGCAACGTTGATAGCGCATTTCATGGTCTTCTTTCAAGCCTGGTAAATCCGAATTAATGATATTGACCGTCAATCGCCCTTGTAAAATATGATCCAATGTCGCCAAATGACGCGCCAACATGGGCGGATGGATTTCACCCGTGCGAATGGCAGCGAGCATATTGATGTTTTTCACTTTCGGTGCCATCGCAGCCGCAAAGGGTAAAACCTCTTGCCCCACCACGTAAGAAGTGGGTAAAAGTATGTTTTTATAACCCAACTGGTCAGCCGTTTGGATAATTTTAGAACAATGGGCAAAATTACTCCGTCGCTTCGGGTCAATAGTGCCGAGGTATTGCGTATCGCCGCCGCAGAGGTCATCGAACCATGCTACTTCGCAGGCGCGTTTTTCAGTACGTACAGGAACAGACTTGATTGGTTCTGTCAGCATAAACTATTTTTTTCTAAAATTTTCTAAAAATTAAACCCCTTTTGAAATTGTTGATGTCAGCACAAAAATCTAAAATATTGTTTATAATACAGCTTATTTACAATATTTTTTATTTTAATTCTGAAAAAACATATAAAAACGTAATTTTACTTCTATTTTAGCATCGATATTCAAATATAATTTTAAAAATTCAAATTGTATGAAAAACAAATCTTTACTTTATTTCCTCTTTATCCTCAATAGTTTATCTGTTTTTGCACAAACAACTATTAATGGAACCATCTCAGATGCAACTGATAAATCGCCCCTTCCAGGTTCGACAGTTGTGATCAAAGGCTCAATTACCGGTACATCTACCGACGCAAATGGTAAGTTCAAAATAGAAACAAATCTCAAACTACCGCTTACTTTGCGCATCTCGAGCGTAGGTTATACCAGTGTCGAGTTAGAAGTTACTAACAATGCTGCCTTAAATATTGTATTGAAAGAAGCTGTTTCAAGCCTTTCTGAACTGACTGTTACAGGTAACCGTGTGGAGGAGAAAATCACAAAAGCTCCCGTCACGGTCGAGAAAATCACCGCCCGTCAGTTGCAATTGACACCCGCTTTTGACCAGTATTCAGCGTTACAAAGTTTGAAAGGTGTTGACTTATTAACACAAAGCTTAACATTTAGATCCGTGAATATGCGCGGTTTCGGGGCGAACAACAACAACCGTTTCGTACAACTCGTGGACGGTATGGACAATCGCTCGCCTGGTCTTGGTTTTGGTTTTGGTTCCGCAGCAGGTGTGCCGGACATTGACATCGAAAGCATTGAGATTTTGCCTGGCGCATCTTCTGCACTTTATGGACCAGACGCTTTGCAAGGTTTGATGTTAACCAAAACGAAGTCGCCTTTTGAGTATCAAGGTTTGTCGGCACAAGTGAAAGTGGGCGCCAACAATGTCGGCAAAGACGATATGAGTGCCACGCCTTACACGGACGTTTCGCTGCGTTATGCGAAGGCTTTTAACAACAAATTTGCCTTGAAAGTCGGCGTTCAAGCTATAAGAGGAACGGATTTTATCGCGGATGATTACAATGACCGTTTCCATCGGGGACGCGATAATTTTTTCACGCGTGATGCAGCTAAAGGCAACTTGGCAACTGGTGTTGGCTATCCAGCAGAGAATGACCCGAATAAAAATCTACAATATGATGGAGTCAATATCTATGGTGATGACTTCAACAATGGCGGTGCTTTCCGCTACCCTGCCACTTTCGCAAATGCTACTTTAGCCAACAAATTGGTCACGCGGACAGGTTACAAAGAGATTGATTTAATTGGCGAAGAAGGTAAAGTGTTCAGCAATCGCGCCAATGTCGCATTACATTATAAGTTGACGGACAAGATTGAAGCCATTGCAGGTTGGTATTATGGCGGTGGCAATTTTATCCAAACTGCTGGTTTTAGACAATATTTTCCCAACTACAACCGCCAGCAAATCAAATTGGAGGTCAAAGGCGATAACTTTTTCGTAAGAGCTTACACGACCCAACAAAAAGCAGAAGGTTGGGGCATTGGTCAAACAGCACAGGCCATTAACAATGCTTGGAAACCTATTGGCTCTGCAACAACAGGTTGGGCTAAAGATTTTGCGGATGCTTTCGCCGCAAACGGTGGTAATATTGGCGCAGCAAGAACAACGGCAGATGTAGGACGCTTTTTGCCGGGTTCTACTCAATTTAATGCCATTCGAGATTCTTTGGCGAATACTTGGACTAACGCAACGACTACTATTCCAGGCTTAGGTACTGTCGGAGGACGTCGTTTCAGAGACAATTCCCAAATGTTTCACTACGAAGGTATGTACAATTTCAAGAATGAAATTAAATTCATGGAGTTAATTGGTGGCGCAAGCCTTCGTCAGTATTTGTTGGAATCGGGTGGCACATCATTTCCTCGAATTACTGTTGATCCTACAGCTGCAGTTAAAACGTTTAAAGAATATACGATTAAAGAATATGGTGCTTATTTGCAAGCATCAAAAGAAGTGAAATTGTCGGAAATGCTATCTGTGAAACCAACTGTGGCAGTGCGGTATGATAAAAATGAGTATTTCAACGGTGGTTTTACACCCCGCGCTTCGGTCGTTGTGAATGCTGGACAACACAATTTTAGAGCGTCTTGGCAAAGTGCTTTTAGAAACCCATCGGCAGGTCAATTATTGAATGCACCACCAGCAGGTTTGGCGGGTGAAGTCGGTGGATCAACAATTGCCGCTGAAAGTGCAAACTTGTTTAAAAATCCAGTATATCTCGAAAACGACGTTAACGATTTTATCGCGGGGCGGATTACAGAAGCGCAATTGAAAGCAAAAGCCTATGACCCGTCTCGATTTACAACTGAAAAAATAAAAACGTGGGAAATTGGCTATAAGACTTTGATTAACAACAAGTTGTATATAGATGCCTTTTATTTTGGTAGCACTTACTCTGATTTTATTGCTGCTCAAAATATGCGCCAACCTGCCACAGGTCAAATTGCAGAATTGAAAAGCCCAACGACTTTCCGTACTTTACAGGTGAATTTTAATAACTATAATCAAATCTATGTCAATGGTTTTGGTGTCGGTGTGGACTACGCGATTGGTAACGGCTTTAACGTCGGTGTGAACTATGCCAATCAAATTGGTAGAATTACTTTAAAAACGCCACAGGACAGTATAGCTAAAAATAGAGCTGGTGTAGAAATCGTTAAACGCAGAATGAGCGACCCTGATGTGGCAGATGCTGGACGTAATTTCTTCATTTCGCCAGAAAATCGCTTCAATATCACGTTTGGCAATCCTAAATTGACTAAAAACTTAGGCTTTTCTATGGCTTATCGTTGGACAGATAAAATGTGGGTAGAGCAAGGCACAACGGCAGGTGATGTTTGGTTACCATCTTGGCAAACAATTGACCTTTCAGTCATGTATAAATTACCAAAATACAAAACAACCGTCAAATTGGGCGCAAACAACATAGCGAATAAATACTATTCACAAGGCTATGGTTTGGCACAAATCGGTGGAATGTATTACATTTCGTTGAACTTTGACGAGATGCTCAACCGCTAATTGAAGTATGAAGTATGAGGTATGAAGTATGAAATATGAAGTAGGGCGGTTTAGACCCCCTCAGTATTTTTGAAGATTTTAGGCAATTCATAACTCATCATTCATCATTAGACTTGATGTACATTGATAATCAATTAGTTACAGTTTACG
>JANMYC010000473.1:0-1969 GCA_031381715.1 Saprospiraceae bacterium | reverse complement strand
GCAGCGTTTATTTCTTTACGCCTACTTATTCACCCAGCACTTTTTTTAATAGATACTTTTTTGCCAAAACGGCATCTTTTTTACTACCGTCAGCATTGAGGCTTATTAAACCTTCCTTCGTGACTTGATATTTAGTAAAAGCTGTTTTTTCTTTCAAAGTGACAATTCCATCAGTGACGCCCCATGTTCCATTGGATTCTATGGTTTTACTCTTTTTACCTTTATATTGTTCTTCAAGGGTAAAAGTCCTATTCACGTCGGCATTTAGAGTAAGGAGTATTTCAATAGCATCACAATCCGCACAAGGTAGAGTACCGGTGTAAAATGCTGCTAAATCTTCTATCATTTTTTGGTTAGCTGCTTCTAAAGCGGCTTTCTTTTTAAGCCATTTTGCTCCTTTGATGGCACCGTTTACTTCATCACGAACTGCGCCACGAGTGCCCATTAGCAGGTTTTTATCAAATTTTATGGGGATTTCTGTCGGTATCTTGGGTAGTTTTACCAATTCGTTTTGAAGTTCTTTTTTGAAATTGTCATAAGGTATTTTTCTACCTGAAATAGTAACTTCTCCCTTTTTATCAACGACTACGGTGGGGATAGTTGCCACAGATTTTGCGGTTACGGTTGCTTTCTCTTTTTTTAATAATTTAGCAGTGGTAATAGCTTCACCTACCTCAGTTTCGACTTCACCGCGCATACCCATCAGTACTTCGCCTTGATATTCTACAGAAACTTCATCGGGAACGATAGCAAGCTTGATTAAAGCGTTTTGAAGTTCTTTTTTGAGATTTTCTAAAGCTACTTTTTTACCTGAGAGGGTAATGTCGCCTTTTTGGGTGACTATAACAGAAGGTGGCGTGGAGACAGATTTTGCAGCAATTGTGGCTTTGCTTTTTCTCAACCATTTTGCACCGGCAATCGCACTTTCTACTTCACTGCGTACTTCGCCACGCATACCCATACCTGTCTCGCCAATGTATTTTATGGGTACTTCATCGGGTACTGTAGGGTATTTAACCAATTTCCTTTGTAATTCTTTTTTCAAATCTTCTAAAGCAACCTGTTTACCCGCCAAAGTGATTACGCCTTTTTGATTGAGGGTCACGGTGATGTCCGTTCCAGAATTAGATTGAGCGCGTAAATTGTGTAACAGCAAAAATAATACAACTGTAAGAAGAGGCTTCAACTTGTTCATTTCATATGGTTTGTTTTATTAATAAATATATTTGCACAATAAAAATATATATTTTTCTACTTTTTTCAAAGCTTAAAGCAATACTTTTTCTTAAAATCTTGTAAATATTTAACAGCTCTGCCCAAAGGGGTAGGACAATTAAGTTCTGAAAAGCCGTAGGCTTGACCTATATTGTAGCCCCAATTTTAATCAGGGGAAATATAGAAAATAAATTTTGAGTGCTGTAGGTAGGACATATATAATTTAAAAAACCTTGGGGTGAGTTGCTGATTTTTGGGGATAATTTTAAAATTGAGGGCTTCAGCTTTATGTAGTCGGGCTAAAATAACCGACAATTTTTTTTTAGCCCGACAGAAATTGTCGTTTATTTTTAAACGCCTACTTACTGACATTACTCACAAACGATTTTAGAAATAAGCCATTTGCCGTTTTCTTTGGCCAATTCTATTTTGCTGCCTTCAACGGTCGCTTTTGCTTGGTTTGTACCAAGCCCTTCCGCCTTAACCGCACCAGTTGTATAGGCTTTAATATCCCAATCTTGTCCGCAGAAAACTCTATCGAAATCTAAACCCGATAAAGGGCCATCATTATTATTTTCCTTGTTTTTCGTCCATTCGGCTTCGTATTTTTTCAGATACGCGACATCGTTATCAATATATGCTTTGCTGATGAAACCGCTTTTCATCAACTCGGCATGATAAGCAGCCAATTTGGTATTGTCCAATTTTGACGTTTTGCCTTTGGAGTCTAAATAGTCGATGCGTCTTTTATCAT
>JANMYC010000432.1:0-5721 GCA_031381715.1 Saprospiraceae bacterium | reverse complement strand
AATCCAATTCTGTACGCTACTTTTACTCGGTATTTCTTCTAGTTTAAGCCCTAATTCCAGCTGTAAACACGTTAATACCCGAATTACGCCCCGTAAACTACAGCCCGATAAGGCATATAAACTTATGCAGAGGCTCACTATATGCCGTTGGTATTTATGCTCAGATATCGCTTCCGATATCTTTATCTCTTGAATAACCTTAATATCCCGGCGCTCGGGTAAGGTTTTTACTTCAATTGACGATTTGAGCGATTTAAAGCGGTCTTTCCATAGATTGCGGCTCAAATTCGTTTCTTCTTGCTTTTGCCGCGCTCTTCTCAGTTCTCCATTCAACGAAATAATCTTTTCTTTATATTTTTTCGCCTTTTCTTCGGACTTCTTGAGCTTTTGCTCTATATTTGTTTCATTGTGTCTTCTTGACATATAAATCTTTCTTTTTTTGAACTTCGCAGTACAAAAATATGAAAGATTTTTTTTTTACCCTTGGACACCCTACCTGAAGGGGGATTACTTATCAAAAAAGTGAAAATTTCGCCTTTTCTTAGTTTAATCCCCCTTCGGGGGCATGGGGGCGAACTTGAAAATTGCACATTATTTAATTTTATCAGCATTCAAAAGAATGTAAGTTTATTTTTAACTCATTCCTTATTCACTTTTATCACCCACAAAATAATGTTCTTTGTATTTAAAAAGCACATTAAAAGTGGTCAAACTGCCATAAATACGGGTGATATATTGCTGCAAATTAATTTTTTCCTCCTCGCTCAAGTTACTGGCGTTGATGCGTTGCTCCATGACCCTCACTCTATCACGCACCATCGTTATTTTATGAAAAAACGTTTCAATGGGTATTTCTTTGGGCTTTAAACTGGTATCAATGGGTTTTAAAATCATGGTGCCTTTATCCCATTTATCGCCAATCGGCGTCACTTCGCTGATATCTGACCAATTTTTCAAAATGCGCATCAATGATTTTTCAGCCTCAGTGAAAGTGACCGACGATTCAGCCGGAATAGCTTCAATAATCGTCCAAGAATCATAATCTTTTCCAACACTTTTGATGCCGTAAAGCATAAAACACACCTCATAAGCAGCTGGATAAAGCCTAATGACAACGCCCTCACCAAAAGCGGGGTGTTTCACTCTGGAGCCAATACCTAAAAGAATAATTTCAGTTGCAGTCATATTATATATTTAAATGAGTTCTTAAAATAAAAGCCTATCCAAATCAATATCTGGATAGGCTTTTATTACGTGCTTATATTTATCAGTGTTACAAAAAAAACGCCCGTCACATAGAAAAAAATGCGACGAGCGAAATATGCAGATTGTTCACACTACTTATAAATTCAAAAATAAAACATTTCATTTGGATTTCTTAAATGGGTCTTTGTGTAGTGCAAATGGACTATTCTCATACTCTATATTCCAAGACAAATCTAAATGAGATGATTGTTTTTAATATTTCGAAACAACTGTTATGAAATTTGGATACTCAAAGATAAAGCATTAAAGGTATTGTTTCAATAATCAAATATGCGTTAATCATTTTTTTGTGACATGTTTATTGAGCAAAAAGAGTGTTTAAATAAGTGTAAAATATTGATTATCAATTATTTAAATTTTTCAATACAGAACAAAATGACTCAATTGTTAGAATAAAAAATCCAAATTAATGTCACAATAATAAACGAAATTGAAATGTTATTTTTTTATTACACGTGTCATTTCTCTTTTCCCCGGTGGACCAGGCAAAGATTCAAGTGAAAAACCAACTGATTTTAGATTTCTTTTCACAATTCCTTTGGCACAATAGGTAGTCATAACACCATTTTTTCGTAAAGCGGCATACATTTTTTGAAACATATCCACGTCCCAAAGCTCAGGTTGTGCCTCTGGGGCAAAGGCATCGAAGTAAATTAAATCATATTGATTCGCTTCTTCTATTTTTAAAAAGTCTAATAATCGTTTTTGTAAATAAAAATTTGGCGCAATGGGCGTTCTCATCTCCCACGGAATGGAATGCATTTCAAGAAAAACAGAGTTAGAAGCAGGTACACCCAAAAGATAAGGATAATTTAGCTGTAAAACATCCTCCATACTGAGGGGGTATGTTTCAAGCGTATCATAATGCACTGATATGCCTTGTTTCTCAGCTTCGAGATAAGTCATGAGCGCATTTAGCCCCGTTCCAAATCCAATTTCGAGGATTGAAAATTCTTTATAACCGCTATCGATTAAGTATTTCAAGCCCGCTTCAATAAATACCATATTGGTTTCTTGAATCGCACCATGCCGTGAATGGTACATAGCATCGAACTGCTTGGACATAACGGTGTGAGATCCATCTCCAGTGACGAAAAGTTCCATATAAAAGTATTGAAAATGGTAAAAATCGAGAAAGTGTGCTCTCTGAAAAGAAGATTTTAAAAAGAACCCGTAAAACAGTCATGCAACTCAGAAACAGAAATGTCCAAATGCGATGCATCGTAAGAACATTCACCATTTCTAATCAACAAAACTTGAGGAG
Source organism: Saprospiraceae bacterium (assembly GCA_031381715.1). Lineage (GTDB taxonomy): Bacteria > Bacteroidota > Bacteroidia > Chitinophagales > Saprospiraceae > JAAFJT01. The sequence continues at coordinate 3,191 of JANMYC010000432.1, read as the reverse complement.
ATTCGTGAAAAACGTCGAATTTATCAACGATTTTATCTGAAATAAAACGAAAAGCAATTAAATCCAAATAATATGGCTGAATTTCTGTTTCCGCAAAATCCCATTTCGTTTCAAGGCGGCTTTTAGCCATTGAAGAGATGTTACAGCGAGTGGAGTGCTTAAAAATAAGACAAGGGACTTTATGAGATAATTGAGCAATTTGCTCCAATTGATCTTGAGACTCCAAGGGAATCCATTTTATCATTCTATAGATAAGTTTGAATATTAAAAAACAAGATAAGAAAATTATTATTTCTTCACCTCAGAGTTTGCCTGCATTTTATACGGACATCCATAACCTCTTTGACAAGAAGAGAGTGAAGCAATAATAACAATTAAAACAAAAATTGGTAGTAAAAGGTTCTTGACAAACGATTTTTTCATTTCTGAAGACAGTTTTGTTCGTTAAAAAATATGAACACAAAATTATGCATGTTTATAACGAAATGCACATAAATATGTTAACTTTTAAACGGTATTTTAAGAAATTTATTTTTTTACTATACCAAATTTCTTTGTTATTCTTCTGGAACAACCCCGAACTGGCTCAAATGGTGTTTTACATGCCGCACTTGAAACCTAACCCACTCTTCATAATTCAGAGGACCGAAAACTGGATGAACTGGCGTAAGCCCTTCATGCTCTTCGTGATAATCCATAAATCGCATCAACTGAACCATTAAAAAATCTTTTGATTGCTCTATGGTCGGAAACATAACTGGTATCGGCTCTTCAGGTATAAAATCAGCTTTAACATTTTTAGTGAGCGGCACATCTTTTTCAAAAAAGCGCATTTTTCTGTAAGCCAACCGCTCTGGTTCAGCGTTCGGAATTGCCGTCATTCTGCCATTAGAAATGCTCAAAACCAAAGCCAAATGCTCTATCATTTGGTGGGCATTCATGAAACCCCATTTTGCGGGCATTGAGGATTCTACATTTTTTAATAAAACTGGGAACTCATCGTACAAATATGTTTTATAATCCATTTTTACTCATTTTTAAAATTTAAAAACTATCCAATCCATTCACATCCAAGTTCAAAGTACCCGTAGAAGATACAAATATTTTGATATTTCCTTCAACAATTTGAATGCGATCAACTTTCAAATCATTGACCATACCCCTCAGTATTACGTTGTTATTGAACTTATAATTGCGCAATTGGTCGTTCATCATCGTCTTGAAAAACTTTACATTTTCATCCAAAGGAAATACACAAGCCTCTTTCATTTTCTTTAAAATGGTTCTGTCAAACATCCATTTGGCACTTTTTAATAAAAAATCCTTGGTTTGTAAGTCATAATCTAAATCTTGAAGCTCAATTGTATTCTTTTGCGCATTAAAAAAGGGCTTCCCAATCAAATACAAACTTCCTTCATAACTTCCAGAGAATTTCGTATTCACTACTATTTTATCATTTTGACCAAATAACTGAATATCTTTCACCTGTATTTCCTTGCCACCAGGGTAAAATTTTTGACCAACGGAAAAGCTTTTAGCCATTCCTTCTGCCTCTTTCATAGAAATATCAGTTGTCAAATTAACCGCGAACTCATTTAAAGTCGAATAACCCAATTGAAAAGGTGGCAAATATGTGTTGGGTCTGAAGATGGGTTGCTCGTTTCCAGCAACTACCTCAGCTATGGATGTTGCGGTGATGACGCTTTCAATAATATCCCCCGTCGTTTTAAAGGGCGTCATGGCTATTGACTGAGGGGTCAACTTGACCCACCATGTACCATAAGAGCTCGGAATACTGACGGGTCTTTGCATCAATTGCCAAGCCTCGGCAAGGCTATTTTTTATTTGAAATTGCCCTTTTAGCTGTTGGTCGATGGTAGAAGTGAGTGAATATTTACTCCTATCAATAATAATATTGGCAATATATTTCACATCAAGGTTGCCAAAACCCGTTTTAACTGACATATTTTTGATCCAATCGTAGCCAACAAGCTCAGTATATGGCTGAACCGACCAGTCACCCGCAATATTGATAGTCGTTTTGAAATTCAATGCAATTTCACCCTCTGCCTCTATTCCCCTATTGGCAATTATTTTTTTGAAAACCCACAGTTTTAATGGCACCCGATAAGTCATTTGTAAGCCATCAAGCCGAATATTGATATTCTGGCTTTTGGTTGCTTTCATCATCAATCCATCGTCATCGAGGTTATTATCTTCATAAATAACACCGTTCAATTTATTATTCAACAGCCGCTCAATCTCAGCGGCATTTAATCTAACTGGAATATTCACGGTAGAAACTGAAAATGGGACATCTACGGGTGCTTGATAAGTTTCCATAGGGCGTTGCGGTTGATTTTTGGTAGAACCACAAGATGAGAAAATCAAAACAATAATGATAAATGATAAAATCTTAGTCATATTATTCATTGACAACTGTTAGTTTACATTTTTGAAATAACATTTTTCAAAATGTAAAATTAGAATTGTTTATCCGATGAAAAAAATATCTAAGGTGAAATTATATTAAAAACCTATTTACTACATTACAAAGTGTCAAATGATATTGCCAATTCATCATTCTCAAAAGACCATACATATTCTTCATCTTTAGGTTTAAAACGTTGAATATCAAGCTGTTGTGCTTTAATATTGCTGTGTTGAAAAATATAATTATATAGATAAACGACTCTTTTTTTAGATAAACCATCTTTGTTTTTGACCCTAATGATGATTTTATAATTATTATATTTTTCAAATAATTCGATGATTCTATCAAAATATTCATTTCTGACAATCGGCTTGTCCGCACTTTTTGAATTAGTTTCATCCTTTTTTGAATACCCATCATAAGTAAAAACAGCTTTTTTTCGTTCAAATTTTAAGCGAGAAGTATTATTCAGAATCACTTCATTTATCAATTGAATCAATAAAAAAGCACTTCGGCTACTCGGTACAGTCCCTGCACTCAGCTTTAAATCGCTGCATTGCACAGGCAAAATAGGTGAAATATTATCAATTAAAATATTCCCATTGTACGGTTTATCCACCACATGCGCAACTTGAAAAACCAAGGCACGGCAATCCCTTGGCGGCTGAATATAAAAAACGTACTTTTTCCACCTGTTATGGTGGACAGGTTTCGTTTCAGCCAACCAATCATCGGGATTCAAAATACAAGTATCGGA